>NZ_DBMDHH010000041.1:0-25547 GCF_057433415.1 Anaerotruncus sp.
ACAGCCCCGCGCTCGCCGACCCGCAGGAGTGGATCGGCCGCGCGCGGGAGGAATTCCCCGGCGCGGTCGCCGCCCACGACGGCATCCGCATCACGCTGGGCGGCGAATAATCCGGCCGAAAGGGGAGGGGCCCGCCCGGCGGGCCCCTCCCCTTTTGCGCCAAAGCGGGCGCAAAAAGAGGGCCCCCGGTAAACGGGGACCCTCGGGGATATCGTAATTTGCCAAAGCAAAGAGCAGGCGCGCGGGGAAAGCGGGTCAGCCGCAGCCGCAGCCGCCGCGCTTATTGCGCTTGGCGTAGGGGGCGGGCTGGGGCGCGCAGCAGCAGCTGTTCATGCCGATCGGATTGGGCACAAAGGAGCTGTAGACCGGCGGGGTCTCCACACAGCCGCAGGCCGGCTTCTCGGGCATCGCGGCGGCGCATCCGCAGGCGGGGTCCGCAGCGGCGGCACAGCCGCAGGTCGTTTCCGTCACGACGGCCGCGCATCCGCAGACGGTGTCCGGGACCGCGTTCGCGCATCCGCAGGCAGGCTCCGCGGCGGGAACCGCACATCCGCACCCGCAGGCGTTGTTGACCGGCGCGCAGGAGCGGGGCTGGGCGCAGGGCTGGCAGGGCTGGCAGGGTTGCGCCTGCTGGGCGCAGCCACAGGCGGGAGCAGCCACGGCGTCGGGCGTGCAGGGAGGCGAAAAGAGCTTCTGGGGCGGGTTGCATTTTTTATCGAAGCTCGGGTTGAACGCGTAGAAGTTCTTCGCGTCGAGGTTCTCCTGGGTAATGCGCAGCGCGTCGCCGAACCGCTGGAAATGCACGACTTCGCGTTCCCGCAGGAACTTGATCGGATCGCGCACGTCGGGATCGTCGGCGAGGCGCAGGATGTTGTCGTAGGTCTTGCGGGCCTTCTGCTCGGCCGCGAGGTCCTCGTAGAGGTCGGCAAGGGTGTCGCCGGAGACCTGGAGCTCGGAGGTCGAGAAGGGGTAGCCCGAGGCGGCCTGCGGGTAGACGCCCGCGGTGTGGTCGACAAAGTAGGTGTCGAAGCCGCTGCGCTTGATCTCTTCGGGCGTCATGCAGCGGGTGAGCTGGTAGATGATCGCGGAAACCATCTCGATGTGGGCGAGCTCTTCGGTGCCGATGTCGGTGAGCATGCCTTTTACCTGCGCGTAGGGCATCGAATAGCGCTGCTGAAGATAGCGGGTCGCGGCGCCCATTTCACCGTCGGGGCCGCCGACCTGGCTGATGATGAATTTGGCCAGCGCGGGGTTGGGACGTTTGATCTTAACGGGGTATTCCAGTTTCTTTTCGTATAACCACATGATGTACTAAGCCTCCATTTCCCAGGGCCACGGATCGTCCACCCATGTCCATCTGTTCGGGTTGCAGTTTTCACGCATGGTCAGCGGCCCAAACTGCTGGTTATAGAGCGCAACCGCTTCATCGCGCAGTTTTTTGTGTTTCTCGTAGTATGCCAGAGCGGGCTGGCAGGTGGGGTGGCCGTCCAAATAGAGGACGACTTCGGTAATCGCAAAGTCATGCATCTGGATCTGCTTTAAAAGCCTCTGACGTTCACACACAAGGACACGCCCCCTCTAAAAAAGGTTTGTCGAGTCCGGGGAAGATCGTTCCGCGGGAAAGCCCCACTTCCGCCTCATAGACGGGGCCCCACTGCTGCCATGGCGAATAGGTCATGGACAGGGCGGGCATCACGTCGGGCCAGCACGGGTCCTGCACCTGGACCGCGTATGCGCCCATATCGGGTTTGAGTACCATATCCGAATTTCTCCTTTACCAAAACGGTTGGGGTGTTGACCCCCTCGATTCATACTATGAGTGGCTGTTGATTGTGTGATTTGGATTTGTATGGATGAGAAAAACGTGTTAAAATAGGGGACAATGATAACCGGATAAAAATGTGACGGAAGGGGATGTTTTGATGGAAAAGGAGCGGGATACCCAAATTTCACAAAAAGCGCTGGAAGCGATCCGCGTGATGCAGCAGACCGAGATTACCGAGTATGCCACCTATAAGGCGATCGCGTCCCGCCTCAAGGACGGGAAAAACAAGCAGGTGCTCAACCGGCTGGCGGAGGAGGAGCTCGTCCACTGCAATATCTGGAAAAAATACACCGGCGAGGAGATAAAACCGCAGGGCCTGAAGGTGTGGTGGCGCAAGCTGCTTGCAGGGGTGCTCGGCTTTACCTTCACGATCAAGCTGATGGAGAACCGGGAGGACGTGGCGCAGCACGACTACGCCGCGCTGGCCGCGGAGGTGCCCGAGAGCGCCGAGGTCATGGCGCAGGAGGACGCGCATGAACGGGCGCTGATGGACCTGCTCGACGAGGAACGGCTCCAGTACGTCGGGTCGATGGTGCTCGGGCTCAACGACGCGCTCGTCGAACTGACCGGAACCCTCGCGGGGCTCACCCTCGCGATGCAGAACACGCGGATCATCGCGCTGTCCGGGCTGATCACCGGCATCTCCGCCACCCTCTCAATGGCGTCGAGCGAATTTCTCTCCGCCAAGAGCGAGGGCCGCAAGGACGCGCTCAAATCCTGCGTCTACACCGGCATCGCCTACTTGGTCACCGTGGCGCTGCTCATCCTGCCCTACCTGCTCTTTCCGCCCAAGGGCTATCTGTTCGCGCTCGGCACCATGCTGGCGGTCGTGGTGCTGATCATCGTCATCTTCAACTACTATATCGCCGTCGCCAAGGACTTGCCCTTCAAACGCCGCTTCGCGGAGATGGCCTGCATCTCGTTGGGCGTCGCGGCGCTCTCCTTCGTCGTCGGGCTGCTTGTCAAAATGTGGCTCGGCGTGGACGTCTGACCGGAAACGGTTTACGCGTTTTTCCCGCAGCGGGCGGCCGAATGGCCGCCCGTATTTTTTGGACTTTTGGCGTGCCATAAGATTCCTGCGAATCCGTCGAAGCCTTCCACATAAATCCGATTTTGCCAGTCAATAATAACCTTGCCGAACATACCATATTTTCAGATAGAACAAGGAGGAGCAATTCGGATGAAAGCCACAGGAATTGTAAGGCGTATCGATGACCTGGGACGCGTGGTCATCCCCAAGGAAATCCGGCGAACAATGCGTATCAGGGAGGGCGACCCATTATTGATAACACGGACACAGTGGGAGAGCTACTGCTTTGCCATGCTGGAGCTGGCGAAGCGGGCGGGGATATAAGATACATAAAAGGCCTGTTAGAAGGCAAATGGCCCGATTTATTTATAAAAAGTTAAAAAACCGATCCGCCCCGCGGCTAAAGATAGATGTCAGGGAGACAGTAAGTCTCATTACAGCATTTATTTAGATATTGGCGAGAAGTAAGCGGTCTCCGACCATCGAATCGGAGACCGCTTATTTTTTGCCTGTTCATACTGATCAGGCTCGTTGATGTATTCTTCGTTGCGTTTCTATGTAAAGTATGTTAGTATGTAAACATACAAACTTTAAGGAGGTGGAATAGTTGGATAACGGCGAGAGCCGTTTTGGTACATATTTGAAAGAACTTATCAAAACGGCAGGTATGACCCAATTTCAGTTTTATACTAAACTCGGCATTAAAAAGCCGTACTTTTATGACATCGTATCCGGCAGAGTAAAACCGCCTCCCTATCCTCTACAGTTTGTGGCAGTAAAAATACTCCATATCGACGAAGAAACAAAGGAAAAGTTTTTTGATATCGCAGCAAAAGAACGTGGCGATATGCCTGCGGATATTTCTAAAATAATTGCCGAACATCCAGAAGCGATTAGCCGAATCAGAAATGACTTAAAAAACTATGTGATAGAAAATCAAGCAGGTGGAGGATATGAGAATGGCTGATACAAAAAAAGAGCAAGAGCGGGCGGAACTGCATCGCACGATTTGGGGGATTGCAGACGATCTACGAGGCAGCGTGGATGGTTGGGATTTCAAACAGTATGTCCTTGGTATGCTTTTCTATCGCTATATTTCAGAGAATTTGACAAAGTACATCAACCAAGATGAAATTGAGGCTGGTAATGACGGTTTTGACTATACACAACTCCCAGATGAAGAGGCGGAGCAGGCGCGTGAGGATATGGTCAAAACAAAAGGCTTTTTTATTCTTCCCAGTCAGTTATTTCAGAACGTACGAAATAGAGCAGCAAAAGATGAAAATCTAAATATGACGCTGGAGGATGCATTCAAAGCGATTGAAGCATCCGCACGGGGTAGCGCCAGCGAAGATAATTTCAAGGGGCTGTTTGATGATATTGACGTAAACAGCAACAAACTGGGAAGTACTGTTGCCAAGCGCAATGAAAAGTTAGTGAAACTGATGGACGGCGTAGCCGGTATGCGCCTTGGAGATTATCAAGACAACACCATTGATGCCTTTGGCGATGCTTATGAATACCTTATGGGGATGTACGCCTCTAACGCCGGAAAAAGTGGCGGCGAATATTATACCCCGCAGGAAGTTTCGGAACTGCTGACACGCCTGACTCTTGTGGGTAAAACAGAGGTCAACAAGGTTTATGACCCTGCCTGCGGATCGGGTTCACTGCTATTGAAATTTGCAAAAATATTAGGTAAGGAAAATGTCCGAATTGGCTTCTTTGGGCAGGAAATCAATCTGACTACATACAACCTGTGCCGCATCAATATGTTCCTGCATGACATTGACTATGATAAGTTTGACATAGCCAACGACGATACGCTCCTCAGCCCGCAGCATTGGGATGAGGAACCCTTTGAGGCCATCGTATCCAATCCCCCTTACTCCATCAAGTGGGCGGGCGACAGTAATCCGCTGCTAATCAATGACCCTCGTTTTTCGCCCGCCGGTGTGCTGGCTCCAAAGTCAAAGGCCGATCTTGCGTTTGTGCTGCATTCCCTTTCTTGGTTAGCTACCAGCGGTACAGCGGCCATTGTCTGTTTCCCAGGTGTAATGTATCGTGGCGGTGCAGAAAAGAAAATTCGCCAGTATTTAATCGACAATAACTTTGTTGACTGCATCATACAACTGCCCGAAAATCTGTTTTTCGGCACGACGATCGCGACCTGTATTATGGTGCTGAAAAAATCCAAAAGCGATAACAGCACCTTGTTTATTGATGCGTCCAAAGAGTGTATCAAAGTAACGAACAGCAACAAATTGACCGACGGCGAAGATGGAAATATTGCTAAAATTGTTTCAACCTTTGCAGCTCGGGAAGATAGAGAATATTTCTCTAAACTCGTGCCGAATGCGGATATTGCAGCACAGGACTATAATCTTTCGGTTTCCACCTATGTAGAGCAGGAAGATAAGAGGGAAGAGATTAACATTGTGACCCTTAATGCGGAGATTGAGCAGATTGTAGTGCGGGAACAGGTCTTGCGGGATGAAATTGCAAAAATCATCTCAGAGATTGAGGGGGATGGCGATGCGGCTATCTGAAATTCTATCAAGGCCAGTGACAACCAAATTTGAGCCGATAGATGGCTTTCTGGACAACAAAACGCTGAAACCGGGTAAACAGAAAAAAATAGCCGTTGGAAGCGTTTGGCTAAATTACTATTGTAAGAACTGCGGCGATGTTCGGACATTTTCTTCCGGTGAAGAACTGTTTTGTATTGGCATTCACGACCGAATGGTCAGCATTGACTGCGTGCTGGAATGCCCGTCTTGCAAAAACACAATACCAGTTTGGTTTTTAGTTGAAAGTATGAATGAAGCTTGCTCTTTGGCCCCAAATGTGCGTGTATTAAAACGTACCGAGAAGCTGTCAGGGCAATTGCTTTTAAATCACTATCAATACGGAGATTTTTCTGAACTGCTGGACAAATCAGAGCGCGCTTACCGCGATGAACTCGGAGCGGGGGCCATTATATATCTGCGGAAAATCTACGAACAGATTACGGTGCAGACCGCAAAAGCCGCTGGCATTGACCTCAAAACGCCGAAGGGGAAACATAAACCGTTCAAAATACTGCTTGAGGAAGTCGACAAACAATGCTCCATTATCCCAACGGAATTTTCTGCGGATGGTTATAAGCTGTTTGGCGAATTAAGCGATATAATACATGGTGACTACGATGAGCAAATGGGATTGCAGAAATATGAAGCCCTTCATCAGCTTGTTGTCGGCGTACTAAGCAAGGTGAAAAGCAGCAAAGAAATCATGGATGCAATCGGCACGCTGGGCTGGAACAAGGATGGAGGTGAAGCGGAATGAGCAAGTTGGAAGAATTGATACAGGAACTTTGCCCGGATGGGGTAGAGTATAAGGCGCTTGGAGAAATTGGGAAATTCTTTGGTGGGTTGACTGGTAAGTCGAAAGAGGATTTTACCGACGGCAATGCCAAATTTATAACTTACAAAAATGTATACTCCAATCCTGCTCTCTGTATTGATGTTGAGGACAGGGTTAGGATTGCCGATGGCGAAAAGCAGAGAACCTTGCAATACGGAGATGTTATTTTCACCGGTTCTTCCGAAACGCCTGATGAATGCGGTATTTCATCTGTTGTTACGGTGCGGACTGATGAGAATCTGTATCTGAATAGTTTTTGTTTCGTATTTCGCTTTGATGATGGCGGAATCATGCTACCCGACTTTGCAAAACATCTTTTCCGTTCCACTGACCTCCGCTATCAGATTGGCAAAACAGCAAGCGGCGTAACCAGGTACAATGTATCTAAAAAGCTGATGGGAAAAATTGTTATCCCCCTTCCTCCTCTGCCGGTGCAGGGCGAAATTGTCCGAATCCTGGATAATTTCGCGGAGCTTACAGCGGAGCTTACAGCGGAGCTTACAGCGGAGCTTACAGCGCGGAGAAAACAATACGAACACTATCGTGGTGAACTCTTAACCTTTGGCGAAGACGAAGTTGAATGGATGACGCTTGAGGGCATTGCGGCCAAAACATATTCCGGCGGCACTCCACTTGCAAATAAGACAGAGTATTATGGTGGTGATATTCCGTGGCTTCGCACACAAGAAGTACGCTTCATAGATATTTATGATACAGAAATGCGTATTACGCCAGAGGCTTTGAAAAATTCGGCAGCAAAGTGGATACCCGCAAATTGCGTAATTATCGCCATTTCAGGTGCCACCGCCGGCCGATCTGCAATCAACAAAATTCCTTTGACTACGAACCAGCATTGCTGTTGCCTTGAGATAAACCGACGAAAGGCAAATTACCGTTATGTCTTTCACTGGGTTAGCAATCAATACGAAAAGCTAAAATCCCTTGGGCAGGGTGCACGTTCTGACTTGAATGCTAGTATTATAAAAAGCTATCCAATCCCCATTCCCTCGCTTCTTAAACAGGAACGTATTGCCACAATACTTGACCGCTTTGACGCGCTTTGCAATGACATCACCAGCGGGCTACCCGCTGAAATCGAAGCGCGGCGTAAGCAGTACGAGTACTACCGCGATAAACTTTTGACTTTCAAGGAGGTGACCACCGCATGAGTACCTATAATATCGTTGCTGCCACCAATGAGAGTACGGTGGTTGCGGAGTATACTTCGGGGGCAACCCATTCTGACGCATACCAGAGCGAGGCTGCGCTGGAAAAAGAGTTCATCCGTTTGCTTACTATGCAGGGATATGAATATCTGACTATTCACAACGAAGCGGCGCTGATTGCCAATCTGCGCCACCAATTAGAGCTACTCAATGACTACGTCTTTTCAGAAAGTGAGTGGGAACAGTTTTTCTCAGGATGTATCTCCAATAACAACGAGGGGATTTTGGAGAAAACGCGAAAAATCCAGACCGACCATGTACAAATTTTGCATCGGGACAACGGCACCACGAAAAATATCAACCTCATAGACAAGAAAAACATCCACAACAACCGCTTGCAGGTCATCAACCAGTATGAGGAATCCGAGGGAGCGCACGATACCCGTTATGATGTGACAATCCTTGTGAATGGCCTGCCCCTTGTCCATGTGGAGCTGAAGCGCCGGGGCGTAGCAATACGAGAGGCATTTAATCAAATCAATCGCTACCATCGGGATAGTTTTTGGGCGGCCAGCGGCCTATATGAGTATGTGCAGATTTTTGTGATCTCCAACGGCACTCATACCAAGTATTATTCCAATACCACCCGCACCAGTCATGTCAAAGAAATGGAGGACGATGGACGACGCAAAAGCAAAAAGACCAGCAACAGCTTTGAGTTCACCTCTTTTTGGGCGGACGGAAACAACAGAACTATCCCGGATTTGGTTGACTTCACCAAGACGTTTTTTGCCAAACACGCCATTCTGAATATCCTGACCAAGTATTGTGTTTTCACATCGGAAAACATGCTGCTTGTCATGCGGCCCTATCAGATCGTGGCAACCGAGCGCATTTTGAACCGCATTGAAGTCTCTACCAACTACAAAAAGACGGGAACCTTAGAAGCGGGCGGCTACATTTGGCACACTACAGGGAGCGGCAAGACGCTGACCTCTTTTAAGACTGCCCAGCTTGCCACTACCTTGAAGGGCATCAAAAAAGTGCTATTCGTGGTAGATCGCAAGGATTTGGATTACCAGACTATGAAAGAGTATGACCGCTTTGAGAAAGGCGCCGCCAACGGCAATACTTCCACGGCGATTTTGAAACGGCAGTTGGCAGACCCCAACGCCCATATTATCATTACCACCATTCAAAAGTTGGCCATTTTTATCCAGAGAAATGCCGGGCACCCGGTGTTTAAGCAGCATTGCGTTATCATCTTCGATGAATGCCACCGCAGCCAGTTTGGAGATATGCACACCGCGATTACCACAGCATTTCAGAACTACCATCTGTTCGGTTTCACCGGGACGCCGATTTTTGCGGCCAATGCTGCCAGCGGCGGCAAGCCCACGCTGAAAACCACCCCGCAGGCGTTTGGTGGGGAGCCGGATAAAAACGGCAATAAGGTATTGCCGCTGCACACTTATACCATCGTAGACGCGATCAACGATGGAAATGTGTTGCCGTTCCGTATCGACTATGTAGGCACCATCAAGCAAAAGGATAACTCCGGGGATAAACAGGTACGGGCCATCGACACCGAGGAAGCGTTGAACGACCCGGTGCGTGTACGCAATAACGTCGAGTATATCCTTGACCACTTTGACCAGAAGACCAAACGCAATAGTTTCTATGCTCTGGAAGGTCAGCGCATCGCCGGGTTTAACTCTATTTTTGCGGTTAGTTCCATTCCAATGGCGATGAAATATTACGCAGAGTTCAAAAAACAGTTGGCCGAGCGGAACCGCAAGATGACCGTGGCGACGATTTTTAGTTTTAGCGCCAACGAGGAAGAACCAGATTCTGGCCTCCCAGAAGAAGGCTTTGACACGGACAGTCTGGATAAAACTTCCCGCGATTTTTTGGACGCTGCCATTCTGGATTGCAATGCGGCTTTCCATGTCAATTTTGATACTTCGGCAGACAAGTTTCAGAATTACTACAAAGACTTGTCGCTGCGCATGAAGAATCGGGAAATTGATTTGTTGATTGTAGTCAATATGTTTCTGACCGGCTTTGATGCGACCACGCTCAATACTTTATGGGTAGACAAGAATCTAAGAATGCATGGGCTGATTCAAGCATTTTCCCGCACCAATCGTATCCTGAACTCGGTAAAGACTTACGGAAATATCGTCTGCTTTCGTAATCTGCAAAAAGAAACAGACGAAGCTATCGCATTGTTTGGGGATAGAAATGCCGGAAGTGTTGTGCTGCTGAAAGACTATAATTCATACTACAACGGATACGATGAGAATGGACAACACCATCAGGGATATGCGGAATTGATCGCTCAAATGATGCACGACTTCCCATTGGGTCAGGCTATTGTTGGGGAAGAAAGCCAGAAGGATTTTATTTCCCTGTTCGGGGCAATCTTGCGGTTGAAGAATATTCTCACGGCTTTTGATGACTTTACAGGGAATGAGCTAATATCCAGCCGAGACTTTCAGGACTACCAGAGTGTCTATATTGACCTATACCAGCAGTGGAAGCCAAAAAATGATGGGGACAAGGAAAGCATCCATGACGATATTGTGTTCGAAATGGAGCTGATCCGGCAGGTAGAAATCAACATTGACTATATCCTGATGCTGGTAGCCAGATACCATGAATCTAATTGCGAGGATAAGAGCATTCTGGTGGACATTCAAAAAGCAGTTGATTCCACCATCCAGCTTCGTAGTAAAAAGGAGTTGATAGAGAATTTTATTCGTACAGTCAACGCGGCAACCGATGTGGATTCTGACTGGCGTGAATTTGTTTTGGAGCAAAAAGAAACGGATTTGTCTGCTCTAATTACAAAAGAACGACTGAAGCCAGAAGAAACAAGAAAATTTTTGGATAATTCATTCCGAGATGGTATATTAAAAACGACAGGAACAGATGTTGATCGCATAATGCCTCCTGTTTCTCGTTTTGGAGGCGGTGGTAGAGCGGAAAAGAAACAAGGCATTATCGAAAAATTAATGGCCTTTTTCGAGAAGTATTTTGGGCTTGTGTGATGGGATACTTTGCTTTAATACCCAAACACAATGGCCAAGGGAGACCCTGTGTGCGATTTTCTTAAGCGACAGAGCATAATGCCGAATAGAGGCAAAACACCCGCTGTTAGCCAACTGTGGACCCGTGGCAGCAAAGAATATCCCCCCGTATGGAAAGGACAGCGAAAGCGCAGCTATCCAGTGCGCTTTCGCTGTCCTTCTGTGATTTAATCCACCCGTACCCTCGCCAGCAACTCCTCACCCGAAATCTTTTTCTCCACATACTCTCTGCGAGCCTGACTTGCCGACCACCGCCATGCCTCAAACTGCTCCCGGGCCATGTCCTTTCCATGAAGCTCCGTGGCGTATTTTCCGTCCGCCCGGTACCGGCGGGAATAGACCTTGTTGTATTTCGTGAGGTATTGCCGCAGGTAATCGTCACCCCCTACGTCTTTATCAAAGAATATTTTTGGTCCGACCTTTTTACAGGTCCTGCTGCCCAGATAGGGCCTGTCGCAGAACTCCCTTCGACGCTATCACTCAGGACGAAGTACCGCCCGCAGAGCTTACACCGCTTGACGTACTGCCCGTTTTTCAGCATCTCGGTAAACTCGAAGAAAAGCATCCCATCCAGAAACTCAATGAGGTAATACGGCATCAGGCTGACGCCCTCGCCGTCTTGGTGCATGATCTCCAATAGGTCCTCACGACTGGTCAGGCCCCAGTCGTGAATATCCCTGAGGGTATCCACATCCACTTTTTCCTTCCTGCTCGGCAGCAGTTCATACCGCATTTTGACCACCGCCTCACAAAACTCGGGATGGCGCATTACAAAATCACACAGCCGCTCGGACATCATTTTGTCCGAGCGGTTCTCTTTATCCAGACAGAGCAACACGCCCTCACGGAAGACCTCCTGCAGCTCCATGACGCACTCCAGCTCCTCCAGGCAGATAGAAAGCTGCCTGAGCTGTTCCGCCTCGATATCCGCGCCTATGTGGATTGGCGTTTTCAAAATATTGTTGAGCAGCCCGATCAAAAAGAAAAACACATAGCGGTGTGTCCCCTGCAAGGTTTCCGCCACATCGAATATAAGGTTGCGAATCGTCTGGTAGTTCTCCATTCCCAAGGGGATGGCCTTCGCTTTTGCCAGCAGCGCGGCAAAAGCGGTCAGGTCCAATTCGATGAAGTCGATCAGGCCCTGCCCAATGTGCTTTTCCGCATACTGCCCGTAGCGGCGTTCATCGGTGTAGGTCATAAAATGCACCAGACGGTCGCTGCCAAAAAAGATCTTGACGAAAGGATACTGCGCCATCTTTTTTCCTCTCTGCAAATAATTGAACTCTTAATAAATCCATTATTTGCGCTTCTCTGTGTCCTTGCCGCCTTGTCTGTACGATAATCATAGCACAAGGAATTGTAAATCACAATTCCGGATTCTTGATAGAGAGGACGTGACCGGGATGCACGGAGAAAACCCTCCCGCCGGGAGGGGCAAGCATAGCGTCCGGCTGTACGCCGGACGCAGGAAGCAGGGCGCTGCCCCACACCCCAGGGAAGCGAAAGGAGCGCGGACAGATGAAAAGTGAGCGGTTCAACATCCGAATGACGCCCCAGGAAAAGGCGTCGATCATCAGTAGGGCCCAAAAAACGCACCGCACGACCTCGGAATTTATGATCGACGCGGCGCTGAATCACCGGATTGTCGTCATCGACGAAATGCCAAAGGCCGTACAGGAGCTCAAAGCCATCGGCCGAAACCTCAACCAGATCGCCACCCTGTGCAATATGGGCAGGGTGCAATGTGTCGGCTTTGATCCATTTACGGAGAGGCTGGCCGACCTCCACGGCGATCTCCTCAAACTGACGGAGGCGGTATAGTGGCGACCTTTACCCCCATCAAAAACAAGAAACAGACCAAGAGCGCGCTGCTCGGCACGATGCTCTATTGCGTCGACGCCAGAAAGACTGCACACCAGGGCCGCAGCCTTGTCGGCGGCATCAACTGCAGCGTCTACACCGCCTACCTCGAAATGCTGACAACCAAGCAGCAGTTCCGCAAGACAGACGGGCAGCAGTTTTTTCAGTTCGTCCAGTCCTTCCCCGAAGACGCGGACATCACGCCAGAGGAGGTTCATCAAATTGGACTGGAGCTTGCGTCCCGTCAGTTCCCCGGCTTTGAGGTTTTGGTGTCCACACACTGTAATACCGATAACCTCCACAATCACATCCTTGTGAATTCCGTGAGCTATGAGAGTGGAAAAAAGCTGCACCAGAATCACGATGATCTGGTGCGGCACCGTAAGGTCAACGATGAAATCTGCATGACTCATGGGCAGCCGGTGCTGGAATCCTATCACAAAGGGCAGAAGAAAAAGCGTGCACAGGCCGGCGAGTTTCGCGCTGCCCAGCGGGGCGATAGCTGGAAGTTTGCACTCATCAGGGCCATTGAGGAGGCTCTGCTGTACTCCCCCGACCGGGAGAGCTTCATTCAAAATATGGAGTATGAGGGCTATCAGGTGCAGTGGAGCGATACCCGGAAATACATCACCTACACCTGCCCCAATGGAATGAAGTGCCGGGACAACAAGCTTCACGACGAAACCTATCTGAAAGAAAATCTGGAGAAACTGTTCGCTCACCGGCAGGCCACAGGCTTTGCTCCCCTCACGCCAGAGCCGCCCGAGAGCTGGCTGGGCGAGCTGGAGCGGGCCAAAGAGCTGGCAGGGGATGTGGTTTCCCTCGGCAGGAATCTGGAGCGCATTGGCGAAGTGCAGCCGTTGCCCGCGCCGCGAACCTGGACGGACAGCAAGCAGCGGCGGCGGGAGGCTCTGAAAAAGCTGGCCCAGGGGCACAAGCTCCAGAGCGAGCAGGAGCAGGAATTGGGTCCGCAGATGTAACCCAGCATATGAGAGCCAAAACATGGGAACACTCTTAACAAACGGAGGAGGCGACGCCTATTGAAGATGTCCGTGGATGAGGAGAAGAAAATTGTGGAGCTCTGGCTCACCGCTGCCGAGCAGAACGACACAGCACTGATGGAATCCCTGAAGCCGCTCTACGAGGCTTGGCGCGAGAGGCAGTACCGCCCGGTGGTATTCCGCTCCGGCAGACGCGATTTGCTGGACCTCACAGAGGAACTGCTGCTGCACAACCGTACCGTAGCCGCCCGCCGGGACTTGGAGCGGGAGTCACCGGGACCGGAACCGGCGATGGGAATAACCATGGGTATGTAAAACCCCCGGATGCGCTGCGGCGCATCCGTTACATAGAAGCGGCATAGACGGCGCGTCCGTCTTTTCTCTTGCTTTTGGCCGGTACGCATGGTACAATATTATCTGAAACAAACGCAGATTATTAAACGAAATTGGTAGATTGTTTGCGCCGGGAGGAATGAGCATGGCGGTTCAAAAGATGGACAGCGGAGAAATCCTGCTGTATGACAACGGCGGCGAAAAGGAATTTGTCAGCGTCATTTTCAAGGATGAAAATTTTTGGCTGACGCAGAAGGCCATGGCAGAACTGTTCGACTGCACGGCGGACAACATCTCCCTGCATCTGAAAAATATCTTCGCGGAGGACGAGCTTGACAAGAATTCAGTTGCCGAGAAATTCTCGGTAACTGCCGCCGACGGCAAAAACTATTTGACCCAGTGCTACAACCTGGACGCCATCATCGCCGTGGGCTACCGGGTGAACTCCAAAAAGGCCACCCGGTTCCGCCAGTGGGCCACCAGGACGCTGAAAGAGTACATCCAAAAGGGCTTTGTCCTCAACGACGAGTTGATGAAAAACGGCCGCCCCTTCGGCAAGGACTACTTTGACGAGCTCCTGGAGCGCATCCGGGAGATCCGCGCCAGCGAGCGGCGGGCCTATCAAAAAATTGCCGACGTGTTCGAGCAGTGCAGCTATGACTACGACAAGAACAGCGAGACCACGAAGGCGTTCTACGCCTTTGTGCAAAACAAGCTGCACTTTGCCGTCACGGGCATGACAGCGGCGGAGCTGATCTCTGACCGAGCCACGCTGGACAGCCCCACCATGGGCCTGACCACCTGGAAGGGCGCGCCGGACGGAAAGATCCTCAAGAGTGACACGCTGGTGGCGAAGAACTATCTCAACGAAAAGGAGCTCTCCCGCCTGAACCGTCTGGTCACCATGTTCATCGACTACGCCGAGCTGATGGCGGAGGATCAGCAGCTCATGAGTATGGCGGACTGGCTGGCGGAGACCGACCGCTTTTTGACCAACAACCGCCGGAAGGTGTTGGAGGACAAGGGGCATATCTCCCACGACGACGCGGTAAAGAAGGTCAGCGGCATTTATCAAGAGTTTCGCAAAAAGCAGGACGCCGCGTACATCTCGGAGTTTGACCGGGAGACCGCCAAGTATCTGAAGGGCGGTGACTTGACGTGACGGAAACCTTTGATATCGCGGGCTACTGCCGCATCTCGGTGGACGAGGAGATGGACCGGGAGAACACTTCCATTGAGAACCAAAAGGCCATTATCCAGGACTTTGTGGCGAAAAAATTTCCCGGCAGCGGCCTGACCTTCTTCGAGGACCGGGACCGCTCCGGGTACACCTTCGAGCAGCGGGAGAGCTACCAGAAGATGCGCCCCCAGCTCATGGGCCACAAGTATGACATCCTGGTGGTCAAGGACTTCTCCCGATTTGCCCGCCGCAATAGCCGGGGGCTGGTGGAGCTGGAGGACCTGCGGGACGCGGGGGTGCGCATCATCTCCATCGGGGACTCCATCGACTACCCCACCTACGACGACTGGACGGCCATCCAGTTCCGCTTTCTCATCAACGAGATGCCGGTGACCGACGCCAGCAAGAAGGTGAAGTCGGTCATCCAGCGCCGCCAGAACGACGGGAAATGGATCTGCGCGGTGCCCTATGGCTACGTCATCACCAACAGCAAAACCATGCAGTTTGAGATCGACGAGCCCGCCGCCGCCGTGGTGCGGGATATTTACCGCCTCTATAACGAGGGCTGGGGCTACAAGAAGATTGCAAACCACCTCACCGACCTGCACATCCCCACCCCCCGCATGGCGGAGAAAGCCCGCAAGGAGGCCCAGGGGGAGGACTCAAAGCGCAAGGCCCGGCCCGAGTGGAGCATCGTCACTGTACAGGGCATCCTGGAAAACGACTTCTACATTGGCACCCTGCGCCAGGGCAAGTACACCCGGAAGAAGATCAACGGCTCGGATCGGAAGAAGGACGAGAGCGACCACATCGTCTTTGAAAACCACCACGAGCCCATCCTGGATTACCGGACCTTCGCCCTGGCCCAGGAGGCGCGGAAGAAGCGCAGCACCTCCTGCTACCGGGGCATCAAGATCCACGACAACGTATACTCCGGCTTTCTCTTTTGCGGCGACTGCGGCCAGCCCATGTTCTCCATGAGCCGCCGGGATCTGCGGCCCGCCTATACCTGCTCCAGCTACCACAAGCGGGGCCTCAAGGGCTGCACCAGCCACCACACACGGGTGGATTTGCTGGACGACCTGCTCAAGCGCTACGTCCGGCAGGTGAAGGAGAACTCGGCGGATATGCTGGACAAGCTCAACGCCTCCCTCAAGGCCGAGAGCGCCGAGGTCAAGAACAACGAGGAGACCGCCGTCATCCTCCAGCAGCAGCTGGACGACGCCTGGGAGGAGCTGAAGGCCACCAAGCGCCAGCGGGTGCGGGACGTGATGAAGCACCCGGAGAAGGAGGAGCTGCTGGAGCAGACCTACGACGAGCTGGAGGCCGAGCTGGAGGCCAAGATCAGCGGCCTGCAGAATCAGATCGAGCTGACCGCCGACAAGCGCAACACGATCATCCAGGTCAACCGCATCGCCCGCACGGCGTTGGACATCTTCGATGAAATTTTAGCCAAGGACAAGCTGGACAAGGTGGATTTGGAGCTGATCATCGAAAAGATCACGGTCTATGAGGACCACATTGAGATCCAGCTTAAGGCCGACGTCGACCAACTTCTGAAATGCGGGACCTTCCCGGAGGAAACAGCCGCAAATTTTAAGCAGGGCACGGGACATATCTCACAAATCGCCCAGTCCAGCCAGAACCGGCCGGACAAGGTGTTCCGTGTCAGTGTTATCAGCAGCGGCGACCCCCTTGAAATATATACCGACAACGACGGCGAAGTGATCTTTAAGAAGTATTCCCCCATCGGCGAGCTTTCCGCCTTTGCCACCCAGTACGCGGAGGTGCTCAGCAAGATCGGCGGCTATCCGGTCGTCGTCTGCGACCGCGACCACGTCATTAGCGTGGCGGGCATCCCCAAAAAGGAGCTGCTCGAGCGCCGCGTGTCCCCCGCGCTCGAGGAGGTCATGGAGCAGCGCCGCAGCTTCGCGGTGACCGCCGACGGCAAAAAGATGCAGCCGGTGGAGGGCGTCGACCGCTACGCGCTGGTCGAGGCGCCGATCATCGCCGCGGGCGACGTGTGCGGCAGCCTGATGTTCATCGCGGGCGACAGCCCCGCGCCCGCCACCGACACCGAGATCAAGCTCATCCAGGTGGGAGCGGCCTTCCTCGGCCGCCAGATGGAGGAATAACGGTGGGCAAGAAGCACAAGGACGGCCCCGTGGAGGAGCTTTCCGGCCGGGACAAGGTGCGCGTGTCGCGCCTGGTGGAGCACATGATCGCCATCCCGCCCAGCCGCACCGACCCGAACGGCAGCTATACCGGGCGGCCGATGAATAAGTACGAGGTGCCGGTGCAGGACGCCGACGACCTGTGAAAAACCGCGCCGCGGCCCCCGGGCCGCGGCGCGTTCGTTTTTGTCACCAAAATCTCCGCCCGGCGTATACTGGGGTAAAGACAACAGGCGGAAGGTGAGCAGGATGAAAAAGAAGCAGTTTTTGGACTGCAACTGTTGGGCGCAGTGCTGCGCGGGTTTCGGCCTGGGCGTGGTGCTGGCGGTGTTCACCTCGCTCAAACTGGTGCTGATTCTGGCGGGCGTCATGCTCGTCGCGCTGGCAATCCGCATCCTGCTGCTGTGAAAACGAGAAAAGGTGGTTGCGCTATGAAGATCGTCGTCATCAAAAGCCCGAAATTCCTCTCCCCGATCCTGCGTTTTTTCTTCAAGATCAAGAAAGACCCCGTTACATAACCAGGTAAGCCATCCAAAACACAGCGAAGCCCGGCGGGATTCCCCGCCGGGCTTCGCCGCATCTTGGCGGCGGATTTCGGCAGCTTGGCGCGATTTCGTTGACCGGGGGGATGCGGACGGGTATGATATAGGCAGAACCGATCGGCCACGATTTCAAATTCAAAAGAAGCCGGGACGAACGTCCCGGCCGCTTTTGAATTTATTTTTTCTTATCAGCCGATCATGACCGCGCCGGCCGTGCCGTCGGCGCTGTGGATGATGATCGGGGGATTCGCCGCGGCGTTCCCGCCGTCGGTCCCGGCGCCGTCGGTTTCGCCGCCCGCTTCGCCTCCGGCTTCGTCGCCCGCCTCCTGCTGGGACATCACCATCAGCGTGCCCTGGATCTCCTGGAGGACCTCGGCGTATTTCTGGTTGGCCTCGTCCACCTTCTCCTTGCGCGCCTCGGTGTCGTTCGGGTCGATCGCGGCGGCCTCGGCGTAGAGGTCGGCGGCCTCCTGCACGCGGGGCGCGGCGGCCGCGAGCGTCTCATGCAGCGGCGCGAGGATTTCGGGCGGGGTCAGCGCGCCCACCTCGGAGAAGGCGTCGCTCAGGCTGTCCATCAGCGCGACGGCCTCGCCCATATAGCCTTCCTCGTTCGGGTCAAGCTGCTGGAAGGCGATCGCCTTCTCCTGCACGCCCGTCATGATTTCGGTGATCCGCGCGCCGTATTCCTCTTCGGTCAACGGCTCGGCCGGTTCGGAGGACGCGGGCTCGGAGCTCTCCGGCTCGGGCTCGGAGGAGGAGACCTCGGAGGAGGACGCCTCGGCTGGAGCGCTGCCGCCGCAGGCGGCGAGCGAAAGGGTCAGCATCAGGGCCAGGGCGCAGGCGCCCAGAATTTTCAAAGTCCGGTTCATAGGCATTTCACGTTCCTTCCGAAAAAAATAACGCGGCGTGTTGTCGCGCCGGGATCTGTCGAATCGAAGCGGCGGGAGGGTCCGCCGCCGGTTTTGCCATGCCGATATTGTACCACACTGGCCGGAATAGTCAAGTCTCGGCAGGATTTGCCCATCCGCGCCGCAACGCGGCGGAAAGGCGGACGGGGAGAGCATATTCGGGGAGGGCTGGACATATATTGATGGTAGCAAACAGAAGGAGAGGGTAATACTATGGAGCTGAATCTGCAAAAACAGACGGTAAGCATCAACGAGACCATATACGACGGCGTCGTGGAACAGCCGCTCGAGTGTGACGTGCTGCTGCCCGACTACTGCCCCGATATCCAGAAAATCCTCCGCTGTGAGGTGGTCCCGTCCCTGCTCCTGACCGCAGTGAACGGCGACAAGCTCTCGGTGGACGGCATGGCGATGGCGCACCTCTACTACCTCGACGAGAACGGCTGTATCCGCCACGCGGAATATAAAATCCCCTATACCCGCGTGGTGGAGCTGCGGTGCGCCCCCCAGAACCCCTCGGTGTGCGTCACCCAGAGCGTCGACTATTTCAACTGCCGCGCGGTCAGCTCCCGCCGGCTCGATATGCGCGGCGCGGTCACGATGAACGTGCGGGTGACCGGCCAGACCGAGGAGGAGGTCCTCGTCGCCGCCGAGGGCGCGGGACTCCAGCTCTGCCCCGACACGGCGGAGAACGCCTGCGTGCTGCCGCGCGTCATGCGCCAGGCGAGCGTGCGCGAGGAGGTCGAGCTCGGCTATGGGAAGCCGGCCGTGGGCGCGGTCATCCGCGCGTCGGCCTCCGCCCAGGTCACCGATTACAAGGCGATCACCGGCAAGCTCGTCACCAAGGGGGAGATCACCGTCAAGGTGGTCTACCAGTGCGAGGAGGATGCCAAAAAGCTCGAGGTCATGGAGTACGCGCTGCCGCTGAGCCAGGTGATCGACCTGGACGGGGTGGACGAGGACTGTTCGTGCAGCGTGTGGTACGAGGTGTGCTCCCTCGACGTGACCCCCAAGGCCAACGCCGACGGGGAGAACCGCGCCTTCACGCTCGACGTGTCGCTCAACGCCTGCGCGTCGGCCTACCGGCGGATGCAGCTCGACGCGGTGTGCGACTGCTATTCCACCAGCTACGAGTGCAAGCCCACCGTCCGGCAGGTGCCGCTGCTGCGCCTGGTCGACACGGTCGACGAGACCTGCATGTACAAGGAGACGCTCGACCTGCCGCCCGACGCGGGCAGCATCGTCGACGTGTGGTGCACGGCGGGCGCGCCCACCGTCCAGATCGAGGAGGACTGCGCCGTCGTGACGGGAAAGATGACGGTGTGCATGTTCGTCTGCGAGGCAAACGGGGAGATCGCCTATTACGACCAGGCGCGCGAATACAGCCACCGCATCGCCCTGCGCGGCTCCTATGAGACGCTCGTGTTCTCCCCGAACACCTCGGCGGGGACGGCGGCCTTCACGATGAGCGGGCATGAGAAGCTGGAGGTGCGCTGCCCGGTGCGCATCTGGGGGGAAGTGTGCAGCCTCTACCGCAGGACGGTGGTGTGCGACGTCACGGTCGACGAGACGCGCGCGAAAACCCGGCGGGACAATGTCCTCTACCTCTATTATGCCAGTGAACGGGAGCCAGTGTGGGAGATCGCCAAACGCTACAACACGTCGGTCGCGGCCATTCAGGCGGGCAACCAGCTTGAAGGGGACGTCCTGGAAGGGCGCCAGCTGCTGCTCATCCCGATGAAATAACGGAAAGGGGAGGAAACAATGGAGGCACAGAAGATCTACCAGGACATCGCCAAACGGTGCGGCGGTGACATATACATAGGCGTGGTGGGGCCGGTGCGAACCGGAAAATCCACCTTCATCAAACGGTTCATGGAGACGCTCGTCATCCCGAACATCGGCAGCGAGTTCGCGCGGGAGCGCGCCACCGACGAGCTGCCCCAGTCCGCCGCGGGGCGCACGATCATGACCACCGAGCCCAAATTCATCCCCGAGGAGGCCGTCAAGGTCACCCTCGCGGACAACGCCGCCTTCAACGTGCGGATGATCGACTGCGTGGGCTACATCGTCCCCAGCTCGCTCGGCTACATCGAAAACGAACAGCCCCGCATGGTCGTGACCCCCTGGTTCGAGAAGGAGATCCCCTTCAACCTCGCCGCCGAGATCGGCACCCAGAAGGTCATCAACGAGCACAGCACGATCGGGCTCGTCGTCACCACCGACGGCAGCATCAGCGAGATCCCCCGCAGCGAGTACGAGGAGGCGGAGGTCCGCGTGATCACCGAGCTGCGGCAGATCAACAAGCCCTTCGTCGTGCTGCTCAACTGCACCGACCCGGCTTCCCCCGCCTCCCAGGCGCTGCGGGCCGAGCTGGAGGAGCGCTACGCGGTGCCCGTCGTGGCGGTCAACTGCCTGAACCTCGCCGAGGAGGACATCCGCGTCATCCTCTCCGACGTGCTCTTCCAGTTCCCGGTGCGGGAGGCCGCGATCACCCTGCCCGGCTGGGTCACCTCCCTCGCTCCCGACCACTGGCTGCGCGCCGAGCTGTACGGCGCCATCCGCGAGGCCGCCGACGGGGTGGAGCACATCGGCGCGCTCAAGGGGAAGATCATGACCCTTTCAGGCTGCGAATACGTCAGCCGGGTGCTGGTCGATTCGATCGACCTGGGCAGCGGCAGCGCCGAGGTCAGCGTGGACCTCCAGAGCGACCTCTTCTACCGCATCCTCGGCGAGGCGACCGGCCTCGACATCCCCGACGAGAGCGCGCTCATGCCCTGCATGATCGACCTGGCCGCCGTCAAGAAGGAATATGACAAGGTCAAATGCGCGCTCGACGAGGTGGCGGCCACCGGCTACGGCATCGTGATGCCTTCGCTGGAGGAGCTCTCCCTCGAGGAGCCGGAGATCGTCAAGCAGGGCGGCCGCTACGGCGTCCGCCTCCGGGCAAGCGCCCCCTCCATCCACATGATGGCGGCGAACATCACCACCGAGGTCAGCCCGATCGTCGGTTCGGAGAAGCAGTCGGAGGAGCTGGTGCACTACCTGCTGCATGAGTTCGAGGAGAGCCCCCAGAAGATCTGGGAATCGAATATCTTCGGCACGAGCCTGCACGAGCTGGTCAACCAGGGCCTGCACAACAAGCTCTACCGGATGCCGTCCGACGCCCGCATCAAGCTGCAGGAGACGGTCGAACGGATCATCAACGAGGGCTGCACCGGCCTCATCTGCATCATCCTGTAGAAAAAACGAGCCCGCCCGCGAAAAATCTTCGCGGGCGGGCGGTTTTGCGTTTTATTCGGTTTTTTTGCCACGCTCCTCGGGCGGGAAGCCGGCCCTCGCGATGCGGCGGCGCAGCCAGCCTCCCTGGAGGTAGTAGGCGATGAAGAGCAGGGAGGTCAGCGTCCAGGTGATCGGGTAGCTGACGATAACCATGTCGATCGTGCGGTGTAGCGGCAGCGCGAAGAAGACCCACAGCACCCGCAGCACGCACACGCCGCCGCAGGTCATGATCATCGGGAGGACCGAGTCGCCGGTGCCGCGGATGGCGCCCGACAGAATGTCCACGCAGACGTAGGTGAAGTAGAAGGGCGTCAAAAAGAGCATCATGTGGCGCCCCGCCTCCGCCACCGCCCGGTCGGCGGTGAAGATCGCGAAGAGCTGGCGGCTGAAGAGGCAGAGCAGCACGCTCGAGAGGATGGCGGTGGCAAACGCCATCACGAGGCAGACCCGCACGCTCCTGCGGATGCGGGAATATTTCTGCGCCCCGAAGTTCTGTCCCACGAAGGTGGTGATCGACACGTCGAAGGCGGAGAGGATCATCCAGAAGAAGCCGTCGATCTTGCCGTAGGCGGTCCAGGCGGCGATCGTGACGGTGCCGAACGCATTGATGCAGGACTGGAGGATGACGTTGGAGATCGCGTACATGTCCGCCTGCAGGCCGGCGGGAATGCCGACGCGGAGGATGCCCTTCAGGGACGAGGCGGTGAAGCGCAGCTCCTTCCGGTTAAGGCGCAGCGGCCAGTCGGACCGCAGGAGGGTGACCAGGACCAGCAGCGCGCTGAAGATCTGCGAAAGGAGGGTGGCCAGCGCCACGCCGAACACGCCGAGACCCAGCCCCAGCACGAGCGCCAGGTCGAGCAGGATGTTGAGCAGGCAGGCGGCGATCAGGAAATAGAGGGGCCGCCGGGTGTCCCCGACCGCGCGCAGCACGGCGGAGCCGATGTTATAGAGGAAGGAGGCGACGATGCCGAGCAGGTAAACCCGCAGGTAGACGATCGAGTCGGCCATGGTCTCCGCGGGGGTGTCCATCGCCCGCAGCGCGGCGGGCGCGCACAGAAGCCCCACCAGCGTCATGGCCGCGCCCGCCGTGAGCGCGAGCATCACCGAGGTGTGCACCGTGCGGCCGACCTCCTCGTAATCCTGCGCGCCGTAGGCCTGCGCGACCACGACGGTCGCGCCCGACGAAAGCCCCACAAAGAGGTTCACCAGCAGGTTGATGAGCACGCTGGCGCTCCCGCCCACGGCGGCGAGCGCCTCCTTGCCGACAAACCGCCCCACGATGATCGCGTCGGCGGTGTTGTAGAGCTGCTGAAAAAGGGTGCCGAAGAGGATGGGAAAAAAGAAGATGAGCAGCTGCTTCCAGATCACGCCTTCCGTGATGCCGTTTGTGGAAACGGCCTTCTGCTGAACCACCACCGATACGCCTCCTTTGCATGATTTTGACGGGTGCCGCGTGAGGCACATTATATCACAGAGAAGGGGCGATTACAATCCGTTTCCGCCGCATGAAGGACCGCGCGCCGGGAAGGCGTGCGGGATTTTGCAACTTTCCCCCTTTTCTGCGGTACGGGTGAAAGGAGGGATGGGTAGTGAAACTGCAAAACTACCACATCAGCATCGTGCGCGGCGACAGCGGAACCCTCACGGTGCGCTGCAAGGGCCCCGGCGGCGAGGCGCGCCCCTTTTCGACGGGGGAATGCGTCCGCCTGGCCGTAAAGGCGGACGCGCGGCAGCGGGAGCCGCTGCTGCAAAAGGCCGAAACGGACTTTCCCGAGGGGGCGGCCGTATTTTCCTTCGCGCCGGAGGACACGAGGGCGCTCCCGTTCGGGAACTACCGTTACGACGTGCGCCTGACCGACCGGGAGGGCAACGTCTTCACGATCGTGCCCGCCGGCGATTTCACCGTATTGGAGGCGATCGCCGATGCCTGAGCTGACCGGGATTCTGGAGGCGCCCGCGCCGCTGACGGGCTGCGCTTCGGCGGCCGGACCGCGCGGTCCGCGCGGCCCGCAGGGCGAGCCGGGGCGGGACGGCGCGGACGGGTACACGCCCGTGCGCGGCGTCGATTACTTCACGCCGGAGGAGATCGCGCAAATTCGGGAGGAGGCCGCCGAAGAGGCGCTCCGGCAGGCGGAGGAGCGGTTCGCGGAAGCGCTGACGGAGGAGAAGACGGGGACGCTGCTCACGCTGCAAAAGCTGCGCCCGGGCGGCGCCGTGACGGTGACGGGCGTCCCGGCGGGCGCGCAAATCGAGATGCGCGGCAAAAACCTGCTCGATCTAAAGGCCTTCGCGGGCAATATCTTCACGGTGGAGGGGGACACGCTGCGCGCCGTCAAGCCGGAGAGCGGGGACGCGGGCTCGCCGCGCGTGCCCTGCCGCATCCCGGCGGGGACCCCCTTCGTCCTCTCCTGCCGGAGCCTCTCGGACACGAACGGGCTGGTGCTGATCTCCAACAACAGCGCGGGCTATTACCACGTGACCGGCACCGAGGTGAAGTGCACCGCCGGGGAGGAGATCATGGACCTCAAATTCGCGGTGAAGCTGGCGGTGGCCGCCGGCGCGTCCGTCGCGATCGAGGCCCCGCAGATCGAGATCGGAAAGGCCGCGACCGGATACGAGCCCTACCGGCTCGAGACGGCGGAGGCCACGGGGGAGGCGCAGAGGCTTGTGCCGCCGGGCGCGGCCGTCAACCTGAGCAGGGGGGACGGCGGGACGCTGACCGCCTCCTGCCGGAGAGACCTGAACGCGGTGATCGCCGCGCTGGAAAAAGGCTGAGAAACCCCGTCGGGAGGAGGTCTCCTCCCGGCGGGGTTTTTGCGTTCTCTCCTTGACAGATCGGGCGGACCCATATTATCATAGTGGTACTATATGACGATTTTTGTCGAAAACAGGCTCGGAAAGGAGGGCGCCGGGGATGGACGGGGCGTTTTACGATGCGCTTGCGCTCCCCGCGCGGTGGGAGCGCACGGCCTATCTCGCCGGGAAACGGTTTGTCGACCTGGCGGTCTCCGCCGCGGGACTCCTGCTGCTCGCGCCCCTCTTCCTGCTGATCGCCGCCGCCGTGCGCCTGGATTCCCCCGGCCCCGCGTTTTTCCTGCACGAGCGGGTCGGGATGGGCGGAAAGCCGCTGCGCGTGTGGAAGTTCCGCACGATGGCGCGGAACGCGCGGGAATTGGCGGAGCGGTTCACGCCCGCCCAGCGGCGGGAGTTCGAGCGGCGCTTCAAGCTCGCGGACGACCCGCGCGTCACCCGGGTGGGCGCCTTCCTGCGGCGGACGAGCCTGGACGAGCTGCCCCAGCTCATCAACGTGCTGCGCGGGGAGATGAGCCTCGTGGGGCCGCGCCCCGTTGTGGCGGAAGAGCTCGAGCGGTACGGCGCGCGCGGGACGCTCCTTCTCGGGGTGCGCCCGGGGATCACCGGCTACTGGCAGGTGAACGACCGCGGCGGACTGAGCTATGAGGCGCGCATGGAGATGGAACTGTTCTACGCCGGGCACTGCGGCCCGGCGCTCGACTGGAAAATCCTGCGGCAAACGGCGGGAGCGGTGCTCCGCCGCGCGTGCGCGGTCTAGGGAGGGAAGGGCATGAAGCTGGATTTTTACCGGGGCAGGCGGGTGCTCGTGACGGGGCACACCGGATTTAAGGGCGCGTGGCTCTGCGGGCTGCTCGGGCTTTTGGGGGCGGAGACGGCGGGCTACGCGCTGCCGCCGGCCGAGCCCTCCCTCTATACGGTGCTCGGGCTGGAGAGGG
>NZ_DBMDHH010000042.1:0-25160 GCF_057433415.1 Anaerotruncus sp.
CTCGGCCACCGAGGACGAGATCACCTGGCTGCTCCTCTACGAGGTGGGCCGGGAGCGCAGCAAAAAGCTGCTGCCCGTCTTTGAAAAATTCAAGGGCAGGAAGGGCCGCCTCTCGATCCAGGTGAACGCGAAATACTACCGCAGCAGGGACAAGATGGTCGAGCAGGCCGTCATGCTCAACACGCTCGGCAGGAATATGCAGGTCAAGCTGCCCGCCTCCGCCGCCGGCGTCGAGGCGATGGAGGAGGCCACCTACCGCGGCGTGTCGATCAACGCGACGGTGAGCTTCACCGTGGCGCAGGCGGTCGCCGTGGCGGAGGCCGTCGAGCGCGGCCTCGCGCGCCGGAAGGCCGAGGGCCTGCCCTGCGATGAGATGGCGCCCGTCTGCACCATTATGATCGGCCGCACCGACGACTGGATGAAGGCCGCGACCGCCGCCGAGGGCGTCACCGTCATCCCCGAGGCGCTCGAGTGGGCGGGCGTCGCCGTCATCAAGAAGGCGTACGCCATCTACAAGGAGCGCGGCTACACCACCCGGCTGCTGAGCGCCGCCAACCGCAACGTCTACCACTGGTCCGAGCTGGTGGGCGGCGACCTCTGCCAGACGATCAACTACAAGTGGCAGCAGCGCCTCAACGGCGGCTGCGACATGCCCGTGGAGGACCGCATCGGCGAGCCGGTCCCCGCGGAGTACCTCGCCGCCCTCGAAAAGCTCGGCGAGTTCCGCAAGTCCTACGACGAGGACGGCATGAAGCCGGAGGAGTTCGTCCGCTACGGCGGCTTTCACGACACGATCAAGACCTTCCTCGCCGGATACGACGATCTGGTCTGCCTCGTGCGCGGCTATATGATCTGATCCCCGTCGGATGACAGGGCCCTCCGGGCGGCGCCGGCAGGTTTGCCGGCGCCGCCCTTCCTGATACGAAAAACCGCCCCGGCCGTAAGGCCGGGGCGGTTTTTAGGGGGCGGAAAGGCTACGCCTCGCCGCCCGTGTCGATCAGGTAGGTCTTGATGGCGGTCGCGGCGGGGCCGATGTAGTCGGTCTTCCAGGAGAGGGCGCTGCGCTGGAAGAGCTCCCGCCCGATGAAGGGATTGAGCCGCACGACCTCGTCGATGAAGCGGTCGGCCGCGCCGGGTACCTCGAAGAGCACGCCGTAAAGGATGACCCGGTCGGGGGAGAAGACCTGAATCGCGTTGTTCACGCCGATGGCCAGATCGTGCACGCAGGCCTCGAAGAAGCCGCGCAGGGCGGGGCAGTCGGCGGAGAGGTAGGAGATGATGTTCGTGACGTGCGGCGCGCCGTGCGCCTCCCGCACCTGCTGGAGCGCGGGCTCGCCGGGCAGCAACTCGAGGATCTTCTCCTCGATGCGGGAGAGGTTCACGCCCGTCTCGAGGCAGCCCCTGCGCCCGCATTTGCAGGTGCGGCCGTCGTTTCGGTAAAAGTAGGTGTGCCCGATCTCGGAGGAGTGGAAGGTGTGGTCCTTGCAGATCACGCCGCCGATCGAGGAGGCCGACCCGACGCCGGGGCCCCATTTGAGCGCGATGACGTTGGAATCGGTCGCGCAGCCGAGCAGGATTTCGGCGTTGAGGAAGGCGCAGACGTTGTTCTCCACGCAGATGGGGAAGGGCAACTCCTTTTCCAGAAGCTGCCGGATGGGGACCTGCCCCTCCCCGAAGATGCTGAAGGGGTTGAGGCTGACCCCCGCCTCCTGGTCGACCGAGCCGACGATGCAGACGCACGCCCCGAGTACCCGTTCGCAGGGGATGTTGTTTTCCCACAGCAGGCGGATGCAGGCGTCGGCGAGCTTTTTGAAAAAATGTTCCGCGTCGTAGGGGGCCTCGACCGAGAAGGAGGTCCAGGCGACCGCCTGCCCGCGCAGGTCGGTGATCGCGATGATATGCCCGTTGTAGTGCAGGCTCACCGCGATGGCATATTTATAGGTGCCGTTGATGTCCAGGGGGCATTTCTTACGGCCGGGACTCTGGGATTTGCCGCCGTCCGACTGGATCAGCAGGCCCTTCTGGATGAAATCGTTGCAGATGGACGTCAGCGTCGCAGTGGTCAGGTTCAGTTCCTCCGCGAGGTCGGTGCGGGACATCCCCCCGTTGCGCAGCAAAAGCTGCAGCACCGCGGATCGGTTGATCTGCTTGACGTTGGTCATGTTGACGCCGGTTGGTAACATAGCCCTTCAACTCGTTTCGGTACAGTAATGGTGGTCGCGGGCGCGCGCCCGCGGAGTTCCCCTCAAAAGCATTATACTCCACAGTAGGCGTTAAATCCACCGTCAACCGGCAAAACCACGCCGGTGATGAAGGACGCCGCCTGCGGGGAGAGCAGGAAAAGGAGCGCCCCGGAGAGCTCGTCGATCTCGCCGAACCGCCCCATCGGGGTGCCCGCGAGGATTTTGCGCGCGCGGTCGGTAAAGCCGCCCTCCGCGTCCAGCAGGTTGGGCCGGTTCTGGTTGGTGATGAAGAAGCCGGGCGCGAGGGCGTTCACACGGATGCCCTCCTTCGCAAAATAGGTGGCGAGCCACTCGGTGAAGTTGGAGACGGCGGCCTTCGCGGCGCTGTAGGCGGGCAGCTTGGTCAGCGGCCTATACGCGTTCATCGAGGAGACGTTCAGGATCGAGCAGCCCGGGCGGCCCGGCATGTCCGCGGAAAAGACCTGGGTGGGAAGGAGGGTGCCAATAAAATTCAAATCGAAGACGAATTTGAAGCCGTCAAGGTCGAGACGGTAAAAATCCCGGACGCCCTCCGCCGCGCGGGAGAAGAATTCGTCGTCGGTGTTGCCTCTGGGGTTGTTGCCCCCCGCGCCGTTGATGAGAAGGTCGCAGGGCCCAAGGTCGTCGAGGACCCGGCGGTGGACCTCCTCGAGGCTTTCCCGGTCGAGCACGTCGGCGCGGTAGGCCCGCGCCTCATATCCGTCCGCGCGGATGGCGCGGGCGGCTTCCTCGGCGGCCCGCCCGTCAATGTCGAGCAGTGCGACCCTCACGCCCGCCCGGGCGAGAACGCGTGAAAAGTGGCTGCACATGACCCCGCCGGCGCCTGTCACAACGGCTGTTTTTCCGGACAGGCCGGCGGGGAAGGTCATGGATGCTGGCATGCTGGCTACCTCTTTTCCACACCAATAATAAACATGACTAATTAATACTATGAGAATTATATCCTACTACCGATATAAATGCAAGATAAAAAGGCAAAAAATAAGCAGATTATCTAATAAATAAATGGAATTATTAAAAGAATTGTCAATTGACGGCAAAACAAACGGCGAATATAATAAATACATAAATATTAATCATATTAATTAATTGCTTTTGGCGCCCCAAATCCGGATTCCTTTTGCAGGATGCAAATGAAATAATCGTATAATTCAAAAAAGGGAGGATACTTATGAAAAACCTGAAAAAGCTGATTACGGCCGTTCTGGCGGCCGCGATGGTTCTCTCCGTTGCGGGCTGCGGCTCCAGCAACACCCCCAGCGCCCCGGACGCGAACAGCGCGGCCGCAAGCGGCGGCGAGAGCCAGGGTGCGGCGCTTACGAAGATCACGGCGAGCGGACAGCCCTACAGCCACACCCTCCCCGCCTGGCTGGCGGAGCAGGACGGCCTCTACGAGCAGGCCGGCATGGGCTTTGAAATGATCATGTTCACCGGCGGCGCCGCGCAGAACGAGGCGCTCGGCGCGGACGAGTGGGACGTCGGCACCATGGGTTCCCCGCCGTCCATCACCGGCGGCGTGGCCTACGGCGTGCACGTCATCGGCTTCGGCTCGCCCGACGACAAGGCGGTCACCATCTGGGCGCGTCCGGACAGCGACGTGGCGCAGGTCTCCGGCGAGGTTGACGGCTACCCGGACATCAAGGGCAACGCCGACACCTGGAGGGGCAAGACGATCCTCTGCCCGACCTCCACCTCCGCGCACTTCACGCTGATCGCAACCCTTAAGACGATGGGGCTCACCACCGAGGACGTCAACATCATCGACATGGGCGTCGCGCAGGGCTTTACCGCCTTCAAGGCGGGCGAGGCGGACATCGTCTGCCTGTGGGACCCGCAGGGCTTTGACGCGGAGAAGGAAGGCTGGACCTGCATCTCCTCCGGCGAGGCGACCGGCGAGGCGATGCCCACCGTCATCGTGGCCTCCGAAAAGGCGATGGCCGAAAAGCACGACGAGATCCTCGAATACCTCGACATCTACTTCCAGGAGTCCGAAAAGTACGCGAAGGACCTCGACGCCTACGCGCAGGCCCTGATGGACATCGGCATTGAAAACGGCGTCGAGCAGGACTACGAGACCTCCTACAAATGCGCCGAGAAGCGCCCGCTCCAGACGCTGGACGACGAGATCGAGTGGTACAAGGGCGAGGTCGGCAGCCGCAAGGCGGACATCGCGATGGAGAACCTGATGGACTTCTTCGTCTACACCGGCACGATCGAGGAGGCCGACAAGCAGAAGCTGATCGACAACGGCTTCGTCGACAGCAGCTTCATCGAGGAACTGGCCGCCCGTTACGGCAAAACCCTGAACTGATCCGTAACGCCGGCCGTCGGGAAGAGGGGGCGCGAGCCCCCTCTTCCAATGAGAACGACACAAACGATTTGTTGGATTGGGTGAGTATATGGACAAAGCAAAAAACAAAAAGCGAAATCTGATTCTCCTGAGCATTTTGGGGCTGGTGCTCTTTTTCGGCACCTGGGAGCTGCTTGTCCACGTGGGCGTCATCTCCGAGCGGAACCTCTGCGCACCGTCGACAGCGGTCCAAACCTTCCTTTACAAGCTGACCAACACCAAGCCGGACGGAGCCACGCTCTTCGCTCACTTCTTCTCCAGCATCAAGCTCTCCCTCGCGGGATTCGTGCTGGCGGTGGTGATCGGCATTCCGCTGGGGCTCTTCATGGGCTACTACAAGGGCATGGATTCCTTCTTCACCCCGCTGTTCGAGGTGGTCCGCCCGATCCCGCCGATCGCGTGGATCCCGATCGTCATCCTCACGCTGGGCATCGGCTTCAAGGCGAAGGTGTTCATCATCTTCATCTCGGCGTTCGTTCCCTGCGTGGTCAATTCCTACCTGGGCATCAAGCTGACCGACCCCACCCTCATCGACGTGGCGCAGACCTTCGGGGCGAGCCGGTGGCAGATCTTCCGGACGATCTGCATTCCCTCTTCGATGAACATGGTCTTCACCGGCGTGCGCGTCTCGCTGGCGGCCTCCTGGTCCACGCTGGTGGCCGCGGAGATGCTGGCGTCCACCAAGGGGCTGGGCTACATGATCCAGATCGGCCGCAACCTGATCCGTCCGGACATCATCATCGTCGGCATGCTGACGATCGGCCTGGTGGGCGCGCTGATGGGCTGGGTGCTGAGCCTGTTTGAGAAGAAAGTCGCTCCCTGGAGGTATAAGTGATGAACGATAAAGTGAAAAAGCTCCTTTACGGGCTGCTTTCGGTCTCCTCCCTGGCGCTCTTCGTGGTCGTGTGGGTCGTCCTCTCCCACGCGGAAGGAACGATGCTTCCCACCCCGACGGCGACCTTCTCGCGGTTTATCGACATTATGCAAAACCCCATCTCCAAAGCGACCCTCCCGGTACATATCTGGGTCAGCCTGCGGCGGGTGCTCATCGCCTTCCTCTTCGCGGTGGTCATCGGCATCGCGCTCGGCGTGGGGCTCGGCTGGAGCGAAAAGTTCAACGCCTTCTTCGGCCCGCTCTTTGAGATGATCCGCCCGATCCCGCCGATCGCGTGGATCCCGATGATCATCATCTGGTTCGGCATCGGCGAAACGGCCAAGATCGTCATCGTCTTCATCGGGGCCTTCACCTCGATCGTGCTGAACACCAGCGCGGGCATCCGGGCGATCGACCCGCTGCTCATCAGCGCCGGCAAGGTGCTCGGCGCGAACAGGCGCCAGCTGCTCGTCGACGTGGCCATGCCCGCGACCATCCCCGCGATCCTCGCGGGCATCCGGACGGCGCTTTCAAGCGGCTGGATGTGCGTGGTGGCCGCCGAGATGATCGCGGCCCGGCAGGGCGTCGGCTTCCTGATCGTCCGCGGGCAGGAGATCGGCGACACCGCCCTCATCGTGGTGTGCATGTTGGCAATCGGCATCGTGAGCGCGCTGCTCTCGCTGTTCCTGACGAAAATGGAAGGAGTGCTTTGCCCGTGGCAGTTCTCAAAGACACAATAATCATCAAGGACCTCGCAAAGACCTTCTACCTGAAGAGCGAGACCAAAGAGGTGCTCAAGGACATCAACATCACCGTCAAGGAGAACGAGTTCCTCGTCCTGCTCGGCCCCGGCCAATGCGGCAAGACGGTGCTCCTGAACATCCTGGCGGGGCTGGACGCCCCCACCGGGGGGGAGATCACCTTCGTGAACGGCCGCCCGCCGATGGGCGACCTGGGGGTGGTCTTCCAGCGGTACGCCCTCTTCCCCTGGAAAACGGTCATGGGGAACGTGGAGATCAACCAGAAGTTCAAGGGCAAATCCAAGGCGGAGCGGCAGGCGGCCGCGCAGAAATACATCGAGCTCGTCGGGCTGCAGGGGTTTGAAAACTCCCTGCCCAAGCAGCTTTCGGGCGGCATGCAGCAGCGCGTGGGCATCGCCCGGGCGTACGCCAGCGAATCGGACATCATGCTGCTCGACGAGCCGTTCGGCGCGCTCGACGCGCAGACGCGCTACTCGATGGAGGATGAGATCCTGCGCATCTGGGAGAAGGACCGCCGCACGGTCATCTTCGTCACCAACAACGTGGAGGAGGCCATCTACCTCGGCGACCGCATCATCCTGCTGGGCGGGCACCCCACCGGCGTGAAGAAGGAATATGTGCCCGACCTGCCCAGGCCGAGGAACTATACCGATCCGGCGTTCCTGAAATTGCGCAACGAGATCGTTGCCAACACGGACCTGGTGCTGTAAGCGGGAGGAGGCAGAACAGATGAGCGAAAACGACAACGTGAAAGTCCGGGTCAGAAACCTCACAAAGTGCTTCGGCGACCTGAAGGTGCTCGACAACGTCTCCTTCGATATCCAGAAGGGCGACTTCGTCTGCATCGTCGGCCCCACCGGCTGTGGGAAAACGACCTTTTTAAAATGCCTCGTCCGGCTCTTCTCCCTCACCGAGGGGGAGATCCTCGTGGACGGGGAACCGGCGGACCCCAAAAAGCACAACCTCAGCTTCGTCTTCCAGAACCCGTCGCACCTGCCCTGGCTGACGGTCGAAAAGAACATCCGCTACGGGCTGGAACTGAAAAAATATCCCGAGCAGCTCATCCGGGAGCGCACCGAGGAGATCCTCGGCCTGCTCGGCCTGGACAAGGTGCGCAACTCCTACCCGCACGAGCTGTCCGCCTCGACGGTGCAGCGCATCGTCATCGGGCGCAGCTTCGCGATGCACCCCGACCTGCTGCTGATGGATGAGCCCTACGGCCAGATGGACATCAAGATGCGCTACTACCTCGAGGATGAGGTCATCAAGCTGTGGCAGGCCACCGGCTCGACGGTCATCTTCATCACCCACAACGTCGAGGAGGCGGTCTACCTCTCCAACAAGTGCCTCATCCTCTCCCAGAAGCCCACGACGGTGAAGGAGGAGCTGAAGATCGACCTGCCGCGCCCGCGCGACATCGCCTCGCCGGAGTTTGTCCGCCTGCGCGAATACGTCACCTCGCAGATCAAATGGTGGTGATCTCCGTTTGAAGACGGTACCGATCGCCGAAAAGGGGGATTTATGAGCATGGAACAGATTCAGAACCGCGTCGCGCGGCTGACCGCGATCCAGAAGATCGAGATGGCGGACGCCCCGATGCCGAAGGCCGGCCCGGGCGAGGTCGTCGTCAAAACGGAGTACTGCGGCATCTGCGGCTCGGATATGCATTTTTACACCCACGGGAGCATCGGCAAGAAGGTCGCGCCCTTCCCGTTCATCCTGGGGCACGAGTGCTCCGGCTATGTCGCCGAGCTGGGCGAGGGGGTCGCCTCCCTCAAGGTCGGCGACCGCGTCGCGCTCGAGCCGGGCGTCCCCTGCGGAAGGTGCGAGCTCTGCCGCGAGGGGCTCTACAACCTCTGCCCCGACGTGCGCTTCATGGCCGCGCCGCCCTTCGACGGCGCGCTGCAAAACTACCTCGCCCATCCGGCCGACCTGTGCTTCCGGCTCTCCGACTCGATGACGATGCAGGAGGGCGCGATGCTCGAGCCGCTCGCCGTCGGGATGCACGCCGCCAAACGCGGCGGCGTCACGATGGGGCAGAGCGTCTGCATCCTCGGCTCGGGCACCATCGGGATCATGACCCTGCTCGCCTGCAAGGCGCTGGGCGCGACCCGCATCGTCGTCTCCGACCTCATCGAAAGCCGTCTGGAGAGCGCGAAGGCGTTCGGCGCGGACGTCGTCGTCAACCCCAGGGAGCAGGATCTGGAGGCGGCCGTGATGGAGCTGACGGGCGGCGCGGGCTGCGACGTCGTGTTCGAGACGGCGGGCAGCCCCCACACGATGGTCGACACGTGGAAATACGTCAGGCGGGGCGGCGTCATCACGCTGGTGGGCAACATCACCGCCGACGTGCCCTACAGCTTTTTGGAGATTTCCCGCAAGGAGGTGGACATCCGTCCCGTCTTCCGCTACCGCAACCTCTATCCGATGCTGATCGAGGCGGTCGCGAGCGGAAAGATCGACCTTTCGGGAATCCGGCCGCGCGAGTTCCCCTTCGGGGAGAGCGACGCCGCGTTCCGGTATACCGCGAACAACGCGCAGGAGGTCATCAAGACGCTGATCAGAGTGTCCGAATGACCGCATGAAGAGAGAAGGACCCTACAAAAGGCCGCGGAGGCGGGGCAGATGCCCCGCCTCCGCGGCCTTTCGCCATCCCCGAAGCGTTGGGAAACGTAAATCGCCCCCGGCCGGGATTTACGCGGCCGGGGGCACGAAGGGGAGAAACAGGTGTTCGGATTTACAGGACCGCCGCCACCTTGGAGGTGATCCCCTCGAGGTTGAAGGCGTCGACGTAGCGCTCGATCGATTTCATGACCGCGTTCACGACGATCCGGTGGGGGTCCAGCCCGGCGGCTTCGAGGCCCGCGTACATTTTGGCGATCTCCGCCTTGACTTCCGGATCGTTGAAGGTGTAATGGCCGCAGATTTCGACCACCTCGGCGGAGAGCGCCTCGTCCGCCAGCACCTGGTCGACGGTGTAGCCGCGCGCGTCGCCGACCATCCATTTGCGCCAGCGCTGGCTTGCGATCGAGGCGCGGGTGAACACCTCGGGGAACCGGGAGGGGCCGGAGAGCATCTTCCGGTCGCAGAGCCACCGCTCGATCCTTGCCAGCCGCAGGAGCGTCTGGGTCTCGACCACGCCGTATTCGGGCGCGACGTTGGTGGCGGTGATGCCGAGCGCGGGGTGCAGCTCGAGGATGAAGTCGGAGAGGTAGTCGCCGTTGTGCTCCTTGAGGCCGACCCCGTGCACCCGGGCGGCTTTGGAGAGGGCGACCGCCTGGTCGGCGTTGAAGTGGCCGACGTTCTCGGTCAGGCGGGTGAGGGTGCCGGTCTGGCCGACGATGTACACCGGCAGCGGCAGGCCCTTGGCGTTCAGCCGCTCGACGAGCGTGTTGATGAACTGGTTGTAGGACTCCACGCCGGTGAGCCCGCCGTTGGTCTCCTCGGTGCCCACCTCGTAGGCCACGGGCGGCAGGCCGAGCGCCTTGCGCTGCGCCTCGCAGTATTCGATCAACTCGATCGTGAGGTCGAGCACCATGTCCATCGGGACCACGTCGCCCACGTCGGGGATCTTGGTGGGGTCGATGTGCAGCAGGTCGAAGCCCGCCTTGAGGTCGTACAGATAGGAGCGCTTGCCCAGCTCCATCGCCTCGGCCACCGGGAGCTTGTCGCTGCGCTCCTTGTCCCGCTGCCACGGGCCGCCGTGGTCGCGGCAGAGGTAATAGAGCCCGTCGTACCGGCAGCGCCCGGCGATCTTGGCGATGTCCCGCCGGAAGGTGTCCTGGTTCCACGAGCAGACGTACCCGCCGCCGAATTCGTCCGCGTCCACCTGGTTGCGGCTGGCGATGAACATCACGGGGAAGTCCTTCTTCTTCGCGAGCAGGAAGCACGCCTCAATGAGGTTTTCGGACATCGGCCCGATCCCCAGCATGGTGCAGCGCAGGTTCTGCGCCTCTTCGAGCTTGTAGATGCCCTGCATGAATTCCCTGAGTCCCGGTTTTTGCATCTGGATGACCTCCAATTCTATGACGTCGGTTCATAACGTTCCGTTTACAGCAGGTCGCGCGCCAGCAGGATCGCCCCGGTGGTGCCGACCAGCCCGCCGAGCTGCGCCCGCGCGAGCCGGATGTGGTGCGCCGTGTCGGTGTAGCAGTACCGCCGCGCGGACGCGAGGACCGGCCCCTCCATCAGGTCCCAGGCGTTGGAGACCCCGCCGCCGAAGACGAACAGGTCGGGGTCGAGCACTTGGTTGAGGATGCCCACCGCGATCCCCAGCTTGCGCATCGCGGCATCCCAGACGCCGGCGCAGAGTCGGTCGCCCGCCCGCACGCCGCATTCGACGTCGTAGGCGGTGACCTCCTTCTTCCCGGCGAGAAAACCGCCGGGTCCGGCCTTGGCTGCCAGCTCCCGCGCCCTCCGGGCGATCGAGCTTCCGGAGGCGTAGAGCTGGACGCACCCGCGGCCCCCGCAGGGGCAGGGCGGGCCGTCGGGGTCAACGGTGACGTGGCCGAACTCGCCCGCGAAGCCGTGCGCGCCCTCCAGCAGGCGGCCTCCCGAGCAGATCCCGCCGCCGATGCCGGTGCTGACGGTCAGGTAGACCACCGTGCCGCAGCCGCGGCCCGCGCCCGCCCTTGCCTCGGCGTAGGCGGCGGCGTTCGCGTCGTTTTCGAGCCGCACGGGCACGCCGAACCGCTCCTCAAACAGCCGCCGCACGGGCACCTCCCGCCAGCCGGTGGTCGCGACCTGCACGATGCTGCCCGCCGCGAGATCGAGCGGGCCGGGGCAACTGATCCCGATGCCGGAGAGCTCCTTCAGCGTGGCGCCGCGCGCCGCGAGCAGCTCACCGACCATGGCGGCGGCGGCTTCAAACACGGGGGAGAAGTCCGCGCCGGGAGGGGTCGCGCGGCGGACGGTGCCGAGGATGACGGCGTCATCCGCAGCGATGGAGGCGGCGATTTTGGTGCCGCCGATATCGATGCCGGCCCAGTACATATCCCAATCCCTCCTCCTGTTTGGTAGGTGGCTTTAATGTATCACGATAAGATATTTATGTCAACAACAAATGTAAACAAAAAATAATGTGACCATCAAATTGCATATAAAACAAGAAATTTATAGTGAATATTAATGAAATTGGCGCAAAAAGATTGCGAAAGATATTTTGTCGTGATATCATTTAAGAAAAGTTTACATCACGATGTGATATCGGATGTTTGCCGGCCGCGCAGGCCGTGGAAAGGGGAATGATCCGTATGCAATCGCTGAAGGTCGGCCTGGTCAGTTCGTCCCAGCTCAGCTTCCCGGGCGACAAAAAAAGCGTCTATGAGGCGAGCGCCCAAAAGCTGCGGGCGCTGTCCGGGCAGCTGGGCTTCGAGCTCTATGTCCATCCCGGCACCGTCATCACGCCGGACGACGGCTACGCCGCCGTGAAGGCCCTCGAGGGGGAGGGCGTGGATTTCATCCTGCTGCAGTGCACCAGCTTTTCGGCGGGCGCGCTCGCCCCGATCTTCGCCCGCGCCCGGGCGGCGCTCGGCCTGTGGGCGATCCCCGAGCATGCCGACCATGGGGTGCTGCCCTTCAACTCCTTCTGCACCATCAACATGTATTCCGGCATCATCGGCCACTACCTCAAGGATTACAACATCCCGATCAAATGGTTCTTCGGAGACGTGGAGGACCCGCTCTTCCGCGGCCGCCTCGCGGTCACCGTGCGCGCGCTGCGCGCGATCAAGAACCTCAAGGCCTCCAAGGTCGCGCTGATCGGCGGCATCGCCCCCGGCTTCGACGACCTCTACGACGACGAGCGCACGCTCATCCGCCGCTTTGACGGCATCCGCATCAACCGGCTGCACGAGTATTCCGAGGTGCGCGACCGCGCGGTCGCCTACTCCGCCGCGCAGGTGTCCGCCGAGATGGAGCGCATCGCCGCCGAGGCGGGCGGGGTGCTCAACCGCCGGGCGGACGAGACCCTCGAAACGAACGCCCGCTTCTCGCTGGCCTACGACGACTTTATTAAGGAGTATGGCTACGACGCGATCGCGGTCAGCTGCTGGCCGAAGTTCCAGGACGAGTTCCAATACAGCGTCTGCGCGGTCGTGGGCGGGCTCAACGACAAGGGGATCCCCACCGCCTGCGAGGGGGACCTCACGAGCGCGATCAGCATGCTGCTGCTCAAATACCTGTCCGACGACGTGGGGATGCTCATGGACATGGGCGCCTTCGACCAGGCGGACGACACGGTGCTCATGTGGCACTGCGGCCCCGCCGCCAGCCGGTTCTGCCGGCAGAACGGCTACCGGCTCAGCGTCAACTACCACGGCATGGCGCACGAGGAGGGCGCGAAAGAGCCCAACTGCTGCGGCGTGACGCGGGACATGGTCTTCGATCCCGGCGAGGTGACCATCGCGCGCATCTCGGGGGAGGCCGACGAGCTGCTCGTCGCGAACGGCAGCTTCCTCGGGGACACGAAGCCCAGCTTCTACGGCTCGCGCGGCTGGCTGGGCGGGCTCTCCCTCAACGGGACCCCCATCGGCGCGCTCGACCTGGTCAACACGCTGCTGGTGCGGCGGTTCTCCCACCATTTCCCGATCGTGCGGGGAGATTATTCAAAGGAGCTGCTCGAGGCGATGGGCTGGCTCGGCATGAAGAAGATCGAGCCGGTCCCCTACGCGGACTACTTACAGGCCCCCAATTGGTAATCCGGCGCCGGAAGACGCCAGAAATACACAGAAACGAGAGAATTTGGAGGTAAAAGAATGAAAAAGATCCTTTCCGCGCTACTCGTTGTCATGATCGTCCTGTCGCTGGGCGCGTGCGGTTCCGAGCCTGCGGCGGCCCCGTCCGAGACGGCCCCCGCCGCCGACGCGGCCCCGTCCGAGGAAGCCCCGGCCGAAGAGCCCGCGGCGGCTCCCGCACAGATCACCATCGGCGCGTCCATCCGCAAATACGACGACACCTACCTCACCGAGCAGCGCAACAACATGAAGATCAAGGGCGACGAGCTCGGCGTCACGATCGACTTTACCGATTCCAAAGCCGATCAGACCACCCAGAACAACAACATCGACATGTACATCACCAAGGAGTACAACGCCCTGGCGATCAACATGCAGGAGCGTTCCGCGGCCGACGTCGTGATCGAGAAGGCCAAGAACGCCAACATCCCGGTCGTCTTCTTCAACACCGAGCCGTTTGAAGAGGCCATGGCAATGTGGGATAAGGTCTACTATGTCGGCGCGAAGGCGGAGGAATCCGGCCTCATGCAGGGCAAGGCGATGGTCGATTACTGGAACAGCCATCCGGAAGCCGATAAGAACGGCGACGGCATCGTTCAGTACGTCATCATCATGGGCGAGCCCGGACATCAGGACGCCGAGCTGCGTTCCGAGTACTGCGTCAAGGCGATGACCGACGCGGGCCTCCAGGTGGAAGAGGTCGCGAAGGACACCGCGATGTGGGACCGCGTCAAGGGCCAGGACAAGATGGCCACCTTCCTCGCGGCGCATGACAACATCGAGGCGGTCTTCTGCAACAACGACGACATGGCGCTCGGCGCGATCGAAGCGCTCAAGGCGCAGGGCTACTTCACCGGCGACAAGTATATGCCCGTCTTCGGCGTCGACGCGACCGAGCCCGGCAAGGAAGCCATCATCGAAGGCACCATGCTCGCCACCTCCCTGAACGACGCGAAAAACCAGGGCTTCGCGGTGGTCCAGCTCTGCGACCTGCTCGCCAAGGGCGAAACCCCGACCTCCGAGAACCTCGGATACGAGATGGACGGCCAGTACGTCTGGATTCCGTACGTCGCGGTGAGCAAGGAGAACGTGGACCAGTTCAGCTGATCCGCGCCAGGCAACCAGCACGCGCGGGGGACGGGTTCCCGTCCCCCGCGCTCCTAAAGGGGGAACTCAGCGAGATGAGTGAAAACGGCTACATCCTGGAAATGAACAACATCACCAAACGATTCCCCGGCGTTCTGGCGCTTGACAAGGTCACCCTCAAGGTGCGTCCCGCCACCGTGCACGCCCTGATGGGCGAAAACGGCGCGGGAAAATCCACCCTGATGAAATGCCTGTTCGGCATCTACGTCCGCGACGAGGGCGACGTGATCCTGGACGGGCAGCCGGTCAATTTCTCAGGCGCGCTTGACGCGATCGAACACGGGATCGCAATGATCCACCAGGAGCTCCACCCGGAGCCCCACCTGAGCGTCATGGAGAACATCTGGCTGGGGCGGTTCCCGATCAAAGGGATCGTTGTCGATTATAAAAAGATGTACAACGACACCCGGGACCTGCTCGAGCGGCTCAACCTCCACCTCGACCCGAAGGCGCTCGTCAAGACGCTCTCCGTATCGCAGATCCAGTCGATTGAAATCGCAAAGGCGGTTTCCTTTAACGCAAAGGTAATCATCATGGACGAACCGACCTCCTCGCTGACTTCCGACGAGGTCGACCACCTGTTTACGATCATAAACGACCTGCGCTCCAAGGGAGTCGCAATCATCTACATCTCCCATAAGATGGAGGAAATCAAGAAAATTTCCGATGAGGTCAGTATCATGCGCGACGGTACGATGATCGGTACCTGGAACGCCGCCGACCTCACGACGGATATGATCATCTCCAAGATGGTCGGGCGGGACATGAGCAACCGCTTCCCGCCCAAGACGAACAAGCCCGGTGAGGTTTACATGCGCGTCGAGGGGTTCTCGTCGATCCACGACCGCAGCTTCCAGGACGTGAGCTTCGAGCTGCGCCGCGGAGAAATCCTCGGGCTGGGCGGCCTGGTGGGCGCGCAGCGCACCGAGCTGGTCGAGGCGATCTTCGGCCTGCGCGCGCTCAGGGCGGGCAAGCTCTACCTCGACGGGAAGGAGGTTCGGGTTCACAACTCGACCGACGCGATGGACAACGGCATCGCCCTGCTCACCGAGGACCGCAAGGGCTCGGGCATCTTCCCGGTGCTGGGCGTGGGCGAAAACACCTACATCGCCGTCTACAAGCGCCTGGCGCGCTTCCTCGGCCTGATCAACGGCCGGCGCTGCAACGAGTTGGCCGAGGAGAGCATCGAACGCCTGTCGATCAAGACGCCGAGCATCCGCACCCCGATGAACAGCCTGTCGGGCGGCAACCAGCAGAAGGTGCTCTTTGCCCGGTGGCTGCTGACCGAGCCGGAGGTCCTGCTGCTCGACGAACCCACGCGCGGCATCGACGTGGGCGCGAAATACGAGATCTACACGATTATGGCCGACCTCGCGGCGCAGGGCAAATGCGTCGTGATGATTTCGAGCGAAATGCCCGAGCTGATCGGCATGGCCGACCGGGTCATGGTGATGTGCGAGGGCAAAAAGGCCGGTGAACTTGAGGGCGACGCGATCAATGAAGAGGAGATCATGCGCCTTGCCACCAAATTTATGGTTTAGAAAAGAGGCCGGAATATGGATGCAACGAACAAAACTTCCAAAAAACTGATTCGCTTCCTCGGCGACAACGCGATTACCCTCTGTCTGGTGGTGCTGGTGGTCGTCATCATCTGCATCAACCCAAAATTCTTCTCCTTCAACGTCCTGCGCGACGTCCTGCTCCAGAACGCGACCAAGCTGATCATGGCCTGCGGCATGATGTTCGTGCTCATCTCGGGCGGCGTCGACCTGTCGGCCGGACGCATTCTCGGGCTCGCGGCGGTGCTGACCGCCTCGCTCGGACAGACGATCGACTACAGCCGCCGGTTCTATCCCAACATGCCGGACATCCCGATCATCGTTCCGTTTTTGGTCGCGCTGGCCGTCTGCATGCTGCTCGGCCTCTTCAACGGTACCGTGATCGCGAAATTCGCTATCCCGCCCTTCATCGTGACGCTGGGCACGCAGGTCATCGCCTGGGGCGTGAACCTCCTCTACTTCGACCTGCCGCCCAACTCCTCCCAGCCGATCGGCGGCGTCAAAAAGAGCATTACCTACATGGGCTCCGGGCTGCTGGGCGGCAAGGTGCCGGTCATCATCCTCATCGCGCTGGCGGTCACGCTCGCGGTGTGGTTCATCCTCAAAAAGCTGCGCTTCGGGCGCAACGTCTACGCGGTGGGCGGCAACGCCGAGGCGGCCAACGTCTCGGGCATCAAGGTGACGGCCACGCTGATCGGCGTCTACGGCATCGCCGGACTGCTCTACGGGCTCGCGGGCTTCCTCGAGTGCGCGCGGACGGGCGGCGCGACCTCCGCCTACGGCCTCAACTATGAGTTCGACGCGATTGCCTCCTGCGTCGTGGGCGGCGTCTCCAACACCGGCGGCATCGGCACCGTGCCGGGCATGGTCGTCGGCGTGCTGATCTTCGGCATCATCAACTACGGACTCACCTTCATCGGCGTCAACCCGTACTGGCAGCAGATTATCAAGGGCATCATCATTATCGCGGCGGTCGGCTTTGACATCCGGAAAAACCTCCGGCGCAAATAACAGATTCATTCCTCTGCGATACATACTGATCTGATCTATACCGGTACGGCGAAGATATCTCACTGGATATTTCCGCCTGCCGGCCTTTTTTCTGGAAACAAAATGGGACTAGGTTTTCAGCCGGACGCGTGCTATAATTTGACTGTTCCCCCCGCTTCGCGGCGGCAGCGTGAATTTGAATGATAAGGGATGATAACATGACGGAAACCGTCAGGCACGATTTGATGCGCAGCACGAACATGCTCAGCGTCTTTAACTGCATCCGCAAGCACGGCCCCATCTCCAAGCGCAGGATCCAGGAGGAGACGGGGCTGAGCTGGGGGGCGGTCTCCACCTTTTCCGCCGACCTGCTCGAACGGGGGATCATCAGCGAAACCGGGCGGGTGGACACCGGATCGCGCCGTTCGGCCACGGCGTTCGACATCAATCTGGAAAACAACCTCATCATCGGCATCGACACCAACGTCATCGGCATGACCGGCGTGATCATCGACCTCAAAAGCCGCGTCAAGACCAAGATCCACCAGGAGCTGGTCAGCAACCACATCTCCGAGTTGCTCGAGCAGATGAAGGGGATCATCCGCCTGCTGATGGCGGAGGTCAGCGACCAGTCGGTCATCAAGGGGATCGGCGTCGCCTTCCCGGGGCATGTCGACACCGAGCGCGGCGTCTCGGTGCTCGCCCGGCAGTTTTGCAGCCTCGAGCCGCTCGACATCTGCGGCATCTTGAAGGGGGAGTTCGGCCTGCCGGTCGTGATCGAGCACGACCCGAACTGCTGCGCGCTGTCGGAGCAGCTCTTCGGCGCGGGGCAGGGGCTGACCAACCTGCTCTATGTCCGCCTCTCCCGCGGCATCGGCATGGGCATCATCCTCGGCGGCGAAATCTACCACGGGTTCGCGGGCGCCACGGGCGAGATCGGGCACATCACGATGGACCCGGACGGCGGGCCCTGCTACTGCGGCAACAACGGCTGCCTGGAAATCTACGCCTCGTCGGAGGCGGTGCTGAGCCGGTGCGAGCAGGCCGCGCGCATGGGGGACGCCCCCCGGCTCGCGGAGCTCCTCGCGCGGGGGGAGCCCCTGACGCTCGAGACGGCGGAGAAGGCCGCGGCCGCGGGGGACGGGGCCGTCTACGACTTCTTCTACCGCGCCGCCGATTACGCGGGCCTCGCGGTATCCGCCGCCATCAACCTGCTCGATCCGCAGGCGGTCATCCTCGGCGGGGAGATGCCCGACGTGAAGGAGCCCTTCTACCGCCACCTGCGGGAGGTCATCGACAGACGGGTGTGGAACCGCCGCAGCATCGACATCCGCGTCTCCCACCTCGGGCGGTCGTCCGCCGCCATCGGGGCGGCCTCCCTCTTCATCCAGCAGGCGTTCTTCTCGGCCGTCGGGCCGGACGCCTCCTGAGGAGGCGCCGCGGATGTACCGTGCGGACAGCCACCTTCATTCGCTGCACTCGTTCGATTCCGCCGCGCCGATGGAGGCGCAGTGCGAAGCCGCGTGCGCGGCGGGGATGGAGGAAATCTGCTTTACCGAGCATTTCAGCGTGAACCCGCTGGTGCCGACCTACGGCTACCTCGACCGGGCGCGCTACGACGCCGATTACGCGGCCTGCCGCGGCGCGTTCGCCGGGAGGCTGCGCGTTTATAAAGGGATCGAGCTCTGCGAGCCCCACCGGTACGCCGAACGCTACCGGGAGCTCTTTGCGCGCGGGCCGGTCGACGCGGTCGTCGGCTCGGTGCACAACGTCGATAACGGCAAGCTGCGCGCCCTTGTGCGGGACGAGGGGCCCGACCGGGCGTGCGAGAGATATTTTTCCGAGCTGCGCGACATGGCCGGGCGGGCGGAGATCGACGTGGCCGCGCATTTCGACCTCGTCAAGCGGTATATCGGCGCGCCCTTCACCGAACGGGAGGTGGAGCACAACCTCCGGGTGATCGGGGAGATCCTCCAGATCCTCGTCGAGCGGGGGATCGCGCTGGAGCTGAACGGTTCCACCCTCGGCTCCCTCGGCCAGCTGATGCCCTGTGAAGAGATCGTGCGGCTCTACGCGCAAAAGGGCGGGCGGCTGCTCACCTTCGGCTCGGACGCGCACAGCCCCGAAAAGCTCGGGCAGGGCTTTGCGGAGGCCGCCGCGCTTGCGAAGAGCTGCGGCTTTCCGGGATTTTACACCTACCGGGCGCGCCGCCCGGTCTTCCATCCGTTCGAGGATGAATGACCAGAAAAAAACAGCCGCAAAAGCGGCTGTTTTTTTGTGCTGCCGTGCGGGCGCTACTGCGCCTGCTCGAGAAAGAGCGCGGCCGCGCCGAGCAGGGAGGCCTCGTAGCCGAGGCCGGTCGCGCGGATTTCAACGCCCGCGCAGGACTCGGCGGCGCGCGCGTCGAGCGCCGACCGCATCCGCGGAAGCAGCAGGCCGAGCGAGCGGGCGACGCCTCCGCCGAAATAAACCCGCTCGGGGTTGAGCATGCTCACGACGGGGGCGAGCGCCTGCCCGAGGTAGCCGCCCGCCCGATCGAAGAGCGCCCGCGCGGGCGAAAACCCGGCCTGCGCGAGCGCGGCGCAGCCCGCCGCGTCGGGGGACGCGCCCCGTTCCCGCGCGAGGGCGGCGGCCTGGGGGTCCTCCGCGAGCAGGAGGGCGAACCGGCGGGAGAGGGCGGCGCCCGAAGCGTGCGCCTCGAGGCAGCCGCGGCTGCCGCAGGGACAGGGGAGGGGGTGCTCGAACTCGACCTTGCAGTGCCCGAGCTCCCCGGCGAGGCTGTTGCAGCCCAGCAGCACCCGCCCGTCCGCGACAACCGCGCCGCCGATCCCGGTGCTGACGGTGATCCAGAGGAAGTTTTCGGGCGCGCCGGCGAACCGGAGCTCGGCGCGGGCACAGTTGTTGACGTCGTTTTCGCACCAGAGCGCGCGGATGCCCAGCGCCTCCCGCAGGAATTCGGCCGCGGGGAAGTCCCGCCATCCCGCGCCGGGCGCGAGCAGCAGGACGCTGTGGCTGTGGTCGACCATGCCGGGCAGGCTCACGCCCACCCCCTCGAGCGCTTGGGCGGGGACGCCGTATTCCGCCGCGGCCTCGAGCAGCAGGGCGGCGCAGCGGTTGAAATGCGCCGCGCAGTCCGATTTTTCGGTGACGATCTGCTTTTCAATGAGCAGCTCTCCGTTTTCGTTGACGATCCCCGCGATCGTTTTGCTTCCGCCGATGTCAATCGCGCCGATATACATTACAATCCCCCCAATGCGGCCTGTTCTTCGGAGATGCGGAAAAAGACCCGCCGGATAAACATGGCGGCCGCCCCGATCGCGGCGGAATCGCCGCCGAGCGAGGAGACGCGCAGATCGACCGGGCCGCTCCACGCACGGCTTCCGACCGTCTCGCGTAGCCGTTCGATGCACAGGTCCGGGTAGGCGGCCAGCTCCCCCCCGATGACCACCGCGGCCGGGTCGATGATGTTCACGACGTTGGCTACGGCGATGCCCGCGTAGTCCGCCGCGCGGGAAAAGACCTCCGCGACCGCCCGTTCCCCCTGCCGCGCCGCCCGCGCGGCGGCCTCGAGGGTGATTGGGCCGTCCGCCGCGATCGAAGCGAGCAGCGGCGCCCGCCCGTCCGCCGCCAGCTCGCGGCAGCGACGCAGGATGGCGTCGACTGACGCGACCGTTTCGAGGCAGCCGCGGTTGCCGCAGCAGCAGGGCTCCCCGTCGGGCAGCATGGTCATGTGGCCGATCTCGCCCGACGCGCCGCTGTGGCCGCGGTAGACCGCGCCGCCCGTGAGGATGCCCATACCGATGCCGTAGGAGAGGCGCACGAAGAGGAAGTCCTCAACGTCCTGCGCCGCGCCCATCCAGTGCTCGCAGACCGCCATGCAGTTGGGGTCGTGCTCGAGCAGGACCTCCAGCCCGAACGCCCGCTGGAAGATTTCCCGCATGTTGACCTCCGAGAGGCTCCCGAACTGGTGGGTCCAGAGGGAGACGCCCCGCTCGGCGTCGACCTGCCCGGGAAAGGCGATCGCGAGGCCCTTGACCGTGCCCGCGGCGGTCTGCCCGAGCAGCTCGGCGGCGGCCTCCTTCATGAGGCGGAGGATGTCCTCCCCCTTCCGCCCCTCGGTGGGCCGCCAGACGCGGGCGAGCACCCGGCTGCGCAGGTCGCAGACCACGCCGGTGAGTCCGGAGAGGTTGACGTCCAGCCCGATGATGAGGTTGTCCTTCAGGTTGATGTCGAAGCCGGAGGGGTTGCGTCCCGCGCCCTCCGTCCGGACGGGCAGCTCACGGAGGACGCCCCGCTCGAGCAGGATGGAGCAGAGGTTGGAGACGCTGCCCCAGCTCAGCCCGGTGAGGGACTGGATCTGCCGCTTGGTGACGGGCGCGTGGGCGCGGATGCAGTCAAAGACGCTTTCCATATTGGCGCTGCGCATGTCGTCATGGTTCACGGTGCGCTGCAAGGAGAAGCCCCCTTTCTGTAAATATCACGATATGATAAATTTTTTTGCCTGACCCTATTGCAATTATATCACATCATGATATAATTGCAATAGGAAAGCTCGCACAAACCTGACACATCATCATCGGGAGGCAATTTGATATGGATTTTGACGGAAAAGCCATCTCCTCGGCCCTGCTGGAATACACCGGGGACGTCGCGGCGCGCGCGATGCGCACAGACTTCGACCTGCTCGCGCAAATCGCGCGGACGCTCATCGAGGCCAAGGAGCGCGGCGCGACGATCTACACGGCGGGCAACGGCGGCAGCGCGGCGACCGCCTCGCACATCTGCAACGACCTGCTCAAGGGCTGCCGCGTCCACAACCGCGAGGGCTTCAAGACCGAGTGTCTCGCGGATTCCTGCGCGGTCATGACCTGTCTGGGCAACGACTTCTCCTATGAGGAGATCTTCTCCATCCAGCTGCGCACCAAGGCGCACCGGGGGGACGTGCTGCTCGTCTACAGCGGCAGCGGGAATTCCCCCAACATCGTGCGGCTGGTGGACACCGCCCGGGAGATGGGCGTCGTCACCATCGGCTTTTCCGGCCGGGACGGCGGGAAGCTCGCGGGCCGCTGCGACCTGCTGCTCATCGCGCCCACCGACTCGATGGAGCAGATTGAGGACTTACATATGCTCTATGTGCACGCCCTCTCAAGCGTCATTCAGCAGGTCCTGCCCGACCGCTGGGGGGTGGAGTACGTCCGCTACCCCGACCCGAAGGCGGGGATCACCACCGCGCTCTTCGACTTTGACGGAACGGTGAGCCTTATCCGGGAGGGCTGGCGGGAGATCATGGTTCCCTATTTCGCCGAGGTGCTCGGCGCGACCGGGACCGGGGAATCGCCCGAGACGCTTTGCGAGGTGGCCGCCGACTTTGTCGACGCGCTCACCGGCAAGCAGACGATCTTCCAGTGCATCCGGCTGGACGAGGAGGTCCAGAAGCGGGGCGGCCCCCACCGGGACCCGCTGGAATACAAGGCGGAGTACCTGCGGCGGCTGGGCGTCCACATCCGGGACCGGCGCGAGGGGCTGGAAAACGGGACGATCGACCCGTCCGGGCTGCTCGTGCCGGGCGTGAGGGAGCTGGTCGGCGCGCTGCGGGAGGCGGGGATCGCCTGCCACCTCGCGAGCGGCACCGACGAGGCCGACGTGCTCCATGAGGCGCGCCTGCTCGGGCTGGACGGCTGCTTCGACGCCATCCACGGCGCGCGCGACGAGATGACCGAGTGCTCCAAGGAGCAGGTGCTGCGCGGGCTCTTTGCCGACGGCACCCTGCGCCCGGAGCAGCTCGTCTCCTTCGGGGACGGGTATGTCGAGATCGAGCTGGTCGCGCAGCTCGGGGGCTACACCTTCGGCGTCGCCACGGACGAGGTGCGCCGGAAGGGGATCAACGAATGGAAGCGCCGCCGCCTGCTTTCGGCGGGCGCGGACGCGATCATTCCGGATTTTGCCGGGTACCGGCAAATCGTACACGCGATCAGGGAGGGGATTTAAATGCCGTTTGAGAAGTTTGACCGCTCCAGGCTGGAGATCTTCCCGCTCGAGCAGCGGGTGCACGACGTGGACATCAGCGTCGTGAAGTCGCTGGACGACCCCGTCCCGCCCTTTTCGCACCCCGAGCTGCCCTCCATCGCGCGCGACGTCGTGGCGGCCCGCCGGGAGCACGACGCGACAGTGCTGATGATGTACGGCGCCCACGTCATCCGCACCGGCAACGGCCTGCACATGATCGAATTGATGAAGCGCGGGCTGGTGACCCACTTCGCCACCAACGGCGCGGGCTCAATCCACGACTATGAGCTCGCGCTCATCGGCAGGACCTGCGAGAGCGTGGCCAAATACATCAGCATGGGCCAGTTCGGCCTGTGGACCGAGACGGGACGGCTCAACGACATCATCAAGGAGGGCGTCCGGGACGGACTCGGCTGGGGCGAGGCCGTCGGCCGCTACATCTGGGAGGAGAAGCTCCCCAACCGCGAAAAGAGCGTGCTGGGCATGGGGTACCATCTCGGCGTGCCCTGCACGGTGCATATCGGCGTGGGCAACGACATCATCCACGAGCACCCCAACTGCGACGGCGCGGCGATGGGGGAGGCGTCCTACACCGATTTCCTCATCTACGCGCAGAGCGTGACGAAGCTGGAGCACGGGGTGTTCCTCAACTTCGGCTCGGCGGTCGCGGGACCGGAGGTCTACCTCAAGGCGCTCGCGATGGCCCGCAACGTCGCGCGGCAGGAGGGGCGGCAGATCGCCCATTTCACGACCGCGGTCTTCGACCTGCTGGAGATCGAAAACGGGGACTTTTCGGCCGCGCCGCCCAAGAGCGACCCGCGCTACTATTTCCGCCCGTGGAAGACGATCCTCGCCCGCACGGTGGCGGACGGCGGCGTGAGCCATTACATCCGGGGAGAGCACCAGAGGACGGTTCCCGCGCTGGCGCGGATGATCCTGGAGCTCGACAGCGCGGGAAAGTGAGGGAGCGCCATGATCGACTATCGCCGGATGATCGGGGCGATTGAACGGGAGCCCGCCTGCACCGTCGTGGTGTTCGGCGACTACTGCCTCGACAAATACCTCTATACCGATCCCGCCAACGACGAGCTCTCGGTCGAGACGGGGCTTGTCGCCCGCCAGTTCGACCGCAAGGCGATCTTCGCGGGGGTGGGCGGTACGATCACCAACAACCTGCGCGCGCTCGGCGTTGGGGTGCGCTGCGTCGGGATGCTCGGAAGCGATGGGGAGGGCTGGGAGCTGGAGCGCGCGCTCCGGGAGACCGGCGCGGACACCCGCTTCATGCTTGAGACGCCCGGCCGCTGCACCTGCACCTACACCAAGCCGATGCAGAAGAACCCCGACGGCGGCTACAGCGAAACGGGGCGGCTGGATTTCCGCAGCCTGACGCCGCTTCCGCGGGCCTATGAGGACGCGCTCGTCGGCAGGCTGGAGGAAGCGCTCACGGGCGCGGACGCGGTGATCATCACCGACCAGTTCGTCGAGCGCGGGCTCGGCGCGCTGACCGATCGGGTGCGGGCCGCCGTCTGCGCGATGGCGGAGGCGAACCCGGAAAAGCTCTTTTATGCCGATTCCCGCGCGTTCGCGGGGGAGTACCGCCATGTGATCGTCAAGTGCAACCATCTCGAGCTGCTGCACATCTGCGCCCCCGGCTTTAGCGGGGAACCCGGGCAGGCCTTCCTGGAGGAGTGCGGTCGGGAGCTTTCGGCGCGCACCGGCCGTCCCGCCTTCGTCACGATGGGGGACAAGGGCTCGCTCGTCTTCGCAAACGGAGCGGTCACCGCGGTGCCCGCCTTCCATGTGGAGGGGCCGGTGGATATCGTCGGCGCGGGCGACGCGACCAACGCGGGCATCGTGCTCGGCTTCTGCCTCGGCTTCTCCGCCCCCGAGGCGGCGGCGCTGGGAAACTGCGTCTCCTCGATCACCATCCAGCAGATCGGCAGGACGGGCACCGCCACCCGCGCGCGGGTCGCCGAACGCCTGCGCACCTGCCTGGAACAATAGGATCGGAACCATAGGAAAGGCCGGCGCCGCGCGCCGGCCTTTTTTCGTGCTGTCTTTTCGCGCGCTTTGTGCTATAATAAGCGGGCGGCGCGGCTGTGCAAAGGCCGCCGGAATACATAGAGGACAAGAGGAAGTTATGAACGAAAAAGAAATTGCAGAAATCCGCCGCCGGTTCCGTCCCGACAAGTCGAACATCACCCACATCCGGGGATGCTACGTCAACGACAAGCGGGAGATCGTCACCGGCATTGACCAGTCGCTCGCGGTGATGCCGCAGGAGGAGTCCGAAAAGCTGCTGACAATCCTCCGCCGGGCCCTCTCGGGGACGGTCGGGAAGAATTTGGTCGACATCCCCTTTACGACGCAGCAGGTCGTAGACAGCGAGGAGCACCGGCTGCTGATGGCGCTGCGGGATTCCGCGCTGAAGGACGAGGAGGCCGTGCAGGCCTTTTTCCAGCGGGTGATCCAGTCGCTTACGCTGGAGGGCGGCTACCTGATCCTGCTGGCGGCGGAC
>NZ_DBMDHH010000107.1:0-1808 GCF_057433415.1 Anaerotruncus sp.
GGCCGGCTTCTTGGAGCCCGCCCGCGCGCAGAAGACGCCGATCGCGGTGAAGGCGACGAGCTGGAGGATGCATTCCCAGAGGGAAATGCCGCCCGTCTCCCATGCGCCGAGCGAACCGAGGACCAAAAACGCCGAAACCACCGTAAGCAGTTGGAACAGATAGCGGATATGATAGAACAGTTTCATCCGGATGCCTTCCTTCCTCCGCGCCGACCGTTTCCCGGCGGACGGCCTCCCGCGCGGAAAAGGAGGCGTCCGGACTGCCGAAAAACAACGATTGTTTGTATTTTCAATATACAACAACTATTGGTTGTTGTCAAGTTGTTTTACAACTTTTTTGATTATTTGGATTGACAGATACAACCTATTGATGTAAAATATAACTGTCAGTATAAATGGCTGCGGGGACGGCGGCGCGGGCCGGACAGCGGGTTCCTCCCGCGCGCCGGGAAAGGGAGAAGATCGATGTTTTCCGAACGGTTGAGGGCGCTTCGCAAGGAGCGCAAAATTTCGCAGGGCGCGCTGGCCGCGCAGCTCGGCATCAGCCAGCAGGCGGTCGGCAAGTGGGAGACGGGGCGTTCCACCCCCGACCCCGGCACGCTCCGCAAAATCGCCGACCTCTTCGGCGTATCGGCCGACGGCCTGCTCGGGCGGGACGACGCGCATTCCGCGCCGGTGTGGCCGGGGGCGGAGGTGCTCGTGCCGGTGCTCGGCACCGTCAAGGCGGGTTACGACGCCTACGCCTTCGAGGAGGATTACGGCAGCGAGCCCGCGAACGTCAAAAACCCGCGCGACTATTTCTACCTGATCGTGCGCGGGGACAGCATGGAGCCGCGCATCAGCAGCGGCGACCTCGCGCTCGTCCACAGCCAGCCCGACGTCGAAAGCGGGGATCTGGCCGTCGTGCTTGTCGACGGGGAGGAGGGCACCCTCAAAAAGGTGCTCAAAAAGGAGGGCGCGGTGATCTTGCAGCCCTTCAATCCCGCCTACCAGACGCAGGTCTTCATCGGCGGGGAGATCGACCGGCTCACCATCGTGGGCAAGGTCGTGGAGACAAAAACCAAGTGGTAGGTTGCTTATTGGGCCGCGGTGTGCTAAAATCATCCTGACAGGACGCTACAGGGCTAGAGAAGTTTTGAAAAGGGGTTATCGGATTGAATATTTGGCATGACATGTCGCCCAAGCGCATTACCAAAAACGACTTTATCGCTGTGATCGAAATCCAGAAGGGCGGGAAGAACAAGTACGAGCTGGATAAGGAGACGGGGCTGATCATCCTCGACCGGATCCTTTACACCTCCACCCACTATCCCGCCAACTACGGCTTCATCCCGCGCACCTACGGCGACGACAACGACCCGCTCGACGTGCTGGTGCTCTGCTCCGAGGCGCTCATCCCGCTGAGCCTCGTGCGCTGCTATCCGATCGGCGTCATTTCGATGATCGACAACGGCAAAAACGACGAGAAGATCATCGCGATCCCCTTTGAGGACCCGATGTACAACCACTACCGGGATATCAGCGAGCTGCCTGAGCATGTCTTTGCCGAGATGCGCCACTTCTTCAGCGTCTACAAATCCCTCGAGGGCAAACAGACCGCCGTCAACGAGGTGGCCGGCCCCGAAACCGCGATCGAGATCGTCCAGAACGCGATCGACCACTACGTCGAGAAATTCTGTCGCGGATAGATCCCGCGAAGCTCCGGGAATACGGAAAACCCCCGCCGCTGTGATACAGCGGCGGGGGTTTTTGCGCGGCGGCGGGATCGCCCGCGCGAAGCGCGGGGCGCCGCGGGGCCGCCCGCTGGC
>NZ_DBMDHH010000043.1:0-24183 GCF_057433415.1 Anaerotruncus sp.
CTTCTCAAAGGTCCTCCCGGCAAAGTTTCCTTTGCTGGTTTCGCTTTTGTATCCGGAGATACTCAAATTCTTTTCAAGGGTGATTCCCCCAAAACTTCCGTCTTGGGTTCCTCGTTTCTCTTCTCTCGTTGTTCATTTTTCAAGGTGCTGGCCGCTGTCGCATACCGGGCATTTCTGTCGTTATGCACGAGACAGCTTTTGTATAATACCATAATCAAAAAATTTTGTCAACGGGTTTCCCAAAGTTTTTTTATGAAAATTGGGAGCGGCCTGCGCCGGGGCCCGTCTTCCCTTGATTTTGCGGGCGCAATGCGCTATCATGAAGGTTATCAAACGTCGAAGGTGGTATCCCCATGCCGATTAAAATCCCGGACAGCCTGCCGGCTTCCCGGATCCTCGAAAACGAGAACGTCTTTGTGATGACCGAGTACCGCGCGCTGCATCAGGACATCCGCCCGCTGAAGATCGTCATCCTGAACCTCATGCCCAAAAAGATTGAGACCGAGACCCAGCTGCTGCGGCTGCTCGGGAACTCCCCCATCCAGGTGGACATCGAACTGATGCAGACCAAGTCCCACACCTCGAAGAACACGCCTTCCGAGCACCTCTTCAAGTTCTACAAGACCTTCGACGACCTGCGCGGGCAGCGGTTCGACGGCATGATCATCACCGGCGCGCCGGTCGAGCAGATGGCGTTCGAGGAGGTCGAGTACTGGGACGAGCTGTGCGAGATCATGGAGTGGAGCAAGCAGAACGTCTACTCCACCCTGCACATCTGCTGGGGCGCGCAGGCGGGGCTCTACTACCACTACGGCGTCAACAAATACCCCCTCGACGAAAAGCTCTTCGGCATCTTCCAGCACCGCCTGCTTGTTGAGAACCACTCGATCACCCGCGGGTTCGATGAGCTCTTCTACGTCCCCCACTCCCGCCACACGACGGTCAGCCGCCGGGAGATCGACCGATGCCCCGAGCTGGAGATCCTCGCCTCCTCCAAGGAGGCGGGCGTCTATATGGTCGGCCGGCGGGACGGACGGCAGTTTTTCATCACCGGGCACTCCGAGTACGACCGCGACACCCTCTCGCAGGAATACTTCCGCGACCTGGAGAAGGGACTGCCCATCCACATCCCGGAAAACTACTTCCCCCACAACGACCCCAAGCAGAAGCCGCCCTACACCTGGCGGGGGCACGCGAACCTGCTCTACTGCAACTGGCTCAACTATTACGTCTACCAGACGACCCCCTACGACCTCGAGGAGCTCGACGAAAATACCCCTCCGACTGTATAATGCCGCGAAAGGCGGTCAAAAATCCCTCCAACGAAAGCTGGGGGGATTTTTCATGAAATACAAAAAGCGGCGTTTCCAACTGATTACCCGCCTCGATCTCGCGGTGCTGCTGGGGATCGTGCTGGCGGTTTTCCTTTCCAACGTGGCCGCCTTCGGGCAGGAGTGCGACGCCGTGCGCGCCGACGTGGTCCGTCTACATATCCTCGCGAATTCGGACAGCCCCGCCGACCAGCAGGTAAAGCTGCGGGTGCGCGACCGCATCCTCGCCGACGTGGGCGGCGTGTTCGCCGGGCCGCAGACCCAGGCGGACGCGAAGGAGGCCGCGCGGCAGAACCTGCCCGCCATCGAATCCGCCGCCCGCGCCGCGCTCGACGAGGCGGGGGTGGACGCGCCGGTGCGCGCCGAGCTCTGCCGCATGTACTTCACCACGCGGCAGTACGACGACCTCATGCTGCCCGCCGGCGATTACGACGCGGTGCGCGTCACGATCGGAGAGGGCGCGGGGCACAACTGGTGGTGCGTCATGTACCCGCCCATCTGCGTCTCCGCCGCCATGGCAGAGGACATGCCCGCCTTCGAGGAGATCGAGACGCTCAACAGCGAGCCGCTCTTTAAACCCAAGCTCGCCGTCGTCGAGGTCTTCGAGAAGCTCTTTGGAAAAGATACGGACCCGGAGTAACGGAAAGCCGGGGCGCGGTGACCGCGCCCCGGCTTTTTGATTCTGGATTCGGGGACTACGCCCGCGAGACGATCTCCTCCGTGTCGCGCGCGATGAGCAACTCCTCGTTGGTCGGGATGATCCACGTCTCGACGAGGCTGTGGGGCGCGGAGATGTTGCGCTCCTGTCCCTGCGCCTCGCGGTTGGCGACCACGTCGATGCTCAGTCCGAGGAACTCCATGTCGGCGCAGACGCGCTTGCGGACGTGGTGGTCGTTCTCGCCGATGCCGCCCGTGAAGACGACCGCGTCGAGCCCGCCGAGCGCCGCCGCGTAGCTGCCGACGAACTTTTTGATCTGGTAGGAGAGCATATCCACCGTGAGCTGGGCGCGCGGGTCGCCCTTGTCCGCCGCGCGGGTGACGTCGCGGTTGTCGCTCGAGATGCCCGAAAGGCCGAGCAGGCCGGATTTCTTGTTGAGCATGTCGCTCATCTCCTTCATCGACAGCCCCTCCTTCTCGGCGAGGTAGGTCACGATCGAGGCGTCGATGCTGCCCGCGCGGGTGCCCATAATGAAGCCGTCGAGCGGGGTGAAGCCCATGCTGGTGTCGATGCAGATGCCGTTTTTGATGGCGCAGAGCGAGCTGCCGTTGCCGAGGTGGCAGGTGATGATCCGGCTGCCCGAACGGCTGATGTCAGAAATATCAAAGAGGCGGTTGCTCACATAGCGGTGGCTCGTGCCGTGGAAGCCGTAGCGGCGCACATGGTATTTCTCGTAATACTCGTAGGGCAGGCCGTACATATACGCCTTCTCGGGCATCGTCTGGTGGAAGGCGGTGTCGAACACCGCCACCTGCGGGGTGTCCCCGAACACGTCGCGGCAGGCGCGGATCGACTGGACCGCCGCCGGGTTGTGCAGCGGGGCCAGGTCGCAGATGTCCTCGATCCCCTTGAGGACGTCGTCGGTGATGAGCACCGATTTGGTGAACAGCTCGCCGCCGTGCACGATCCGCTGGCCGATCGCGGCGATCTCCCGCACGCTGTCGATCGCGCGTCCCTCCCCCTCGGTCAGCAGCTTCACCAGCTCCTTCAGGGCCTGGGTGTGGGTCGGGAAGGGCACCTCGTAGGAGGTCTTCCGCTCCCCCGCTTTGTGGGTGATCACCCCGTCGATCCCAATCCGCTCGCAGTTGCCCTTCGCGAGCACCTGCTCCTCCTCCATATCGATCAGCTGATACTTCAGCGACGAGCTTCCCGCGTTGATAACCAGTATCTTCATGTTTGCTCTCCCTTTCTTTGTTGTTGCCCGATGGTCCCTTTGCTTGACATCGACACATACATTTATATATTATTACACTATGGCTAAAAATACAAGGCGCTTGCCGGGAATGCCGCAAATATTTCCGCCAGCCGCCGTGCAAAAAGAGGGGAATCGGATGGGCAATCAGGTCGTCGCGGGAATCGTCGCGGAATACAACCCCTTCCACAACGGTCACGCGCATTTGATCGAGGCCGCGCGCGCGGCGGGCGCGACCCACATCGTCGCCGTGATGAGCGGCAGCTTCGTGCAGCGGGGCGGGCCCGCCTGCGCGCCCAAAACGGTGCGCGCCAACGCCGCCGTCGCCTGCGGGGCGGACCTCGTGCTCGAGCTTCCGCTCCCCTACGCGATGGCCACCGCCGAGCGGTTCGCGGCAGGTGCGGTCGGGATTCTCGGCGGGCTGGGGTGCGTCGACGTGCTCGCCTTCGGCAGCGAGTGCGGCGACATCGACCTGCTCGCGAAGGCGGCGGGCGCGGTGCTCGCCCCCTACTGCGGCGAATACACGAAAAACCTGCTCGATACGGGCGTCACCTACGCCCGCGCCCGCCAGAAGGCGGTCGAGGAGCTCTACGGCCCCGAGGTGGCGGAGGTGCTCTCCTCCCCCAACAACACCCTTGCGGTGGAATATCTCAAGCAGATCTCCCTCCAGGAGCTGCGCATCGCGCCCTTCACCATCCCGCGCGCGGGCGCGGCCCACGACGCGCGGGAACCCGGGGAGCAGTTCGCCTCCGCCTCCCACCTGCGCAACCTGCTCGACCTCGAATCGGCCGAGGCGCTCGCGCCCTACGTCCCCGCGCCCGCGATGAGCGTCTACCGCTCCGCCGCGGCCGCCGGGCTGATGCCCTTCGACCCGCACAGCCTCAACACGGCGGTGCTCTCCGTCCTGCGGCGGATGGAGAAGAGCGCCTTCTCCGCCCTGCCCGACGTGTCGGGGGAGGGGCTCGACAACCGCCTTTACGACGGGGTGCGCGCCGCCGTCTCCCTAGACGAGCTGCTCTCCCTCGTCAAAACCAAGCGCTATCCCCTCTCCCGCATCCGCCGGCTCGTGTGGAACGCCTACCTCGGCGTGGACGCCGACCTCATGACGCTGCCGCCCCCCTACGCGCGGGTCCTCTCCTTCAACAAGCGCGGCATGGAGATCCTCTCCGCCGCCAACAGGACCACCCGTATCCCCGTATCCCATTCGCTGCTCAAGCTCGCGGAGAAAAACGAGGCCTGCGCGCGGTTCGCTTCCCTCGAGGCCCGCGCCACCGACCTCTATTCCCTCGGCCTGCCCGCCGTCCAGCCCTGCGGCTCCGACTATACCCAGAAGATTACGGTAAGATAATTTGGGGAAACTTTTGAAAAAGTTTCCCCAAAACCCCTTCAAAACTTTTGGTTCAGGCCGGCCGCCATCCGCCGGCACCGGCTCTGTCCGTGCCGCAAAACCTTTTGAAAAAATTCCCCCAAAACCCCTTCAAAACTTTTGGTTCAGGCCGGCCGCCATCCGCTGGCACCGGCTCTGTCCGTGCCGCAAAACGTTTTGAAAAAATTCCCCCAAAACCCCTTTCAAAACTTTTGGTTCAGGCCGGCCGCCATCCGCTGGCACCGGCTCTGCCCGTGCCGCAAAGCGTTTTGAAAACGCTCCCCAAAATCCTCTCAAAACTTTTGGTTCAGGCGAAGCGCGGCGGCCCGCCGCATTTGCCGCCCCTGCCGGCTGGTTCCGTCCCCGTCCCTCCCGCACGGGCCGCGGGAGATGGGGCGGGCGGAGGCCGGCCTGATCAAAAAGTCTTTGGGCGCTTTCTCCAGAAAGCGCGAAAAAGAATCCCCCGGCCGGACGCCGGGGGATCGTTTTTCCCGTATCCCGGGAACGGCGGCTTTTTTCTTGTCCCCCGCGGGAAAAAATGGTATAATGACATTGGACACAAGGTATGTGCGAAGAATGGAGGAACAGCTATGGTTATGAATTCGGTTAAAATCGTATCGTCCAGCAACCGCAACCTGGAGATCACCGCGATTCCCGGCCACTTTGTCACGAGCCATTCCCACATCAACTACTACATCGACATCACGATGATGAAGCACGATTTCGTGATGGCGCGCGAGGCGGCCGTCACGCTCGCGCAGCACTACGCCTATGAGAAGCCCGTCGACACGATCATCTGCATGGACGGCAGCGAGGTCATCGGCGCGTTCCTGGCGCAGGAGCTCGCCAAAAATAACCTCGCATCGGTCAACAGCGAAAAGGACATTTTCGTCGTCACCCCCGAGTTCAACACCAACGGGCAGATGATCTTCCGCGACAACCTCATCCCGATGCTCACCGGCAGGCACGTGCTCCTGCTGCTCGCCTCGGTCACCACCGGCAAGACGATCCACCGCGCGCTCGAATGCATCGCCTACTACGGCGGCATCGCCGAGGGGATCACCGCCGTGTTCAGCGTGCAGGACGAGATCGAGGGCTACCCGATCACCCATCTCTTCTCCGCCGCCGACCTGCCCGGCTACCAGTCGAACTCCTTCCGCGACTGCCCGATGTGCAAGCAGGGCCGCAAGATCGACGCGCTGGCCAACAGCTTCGGCTTCTCCCAGCTCTGAGCGCATAAACGGTAAAAGCCCCCGCCGCGAAAGCGGCGGGGGCTTTTTGACGCGGTCAGTCCTCGGACGGCGCGTCTCCGTTGACGTATTTTTCCCACATCGCGGAGGTGTTGCCGTAGCCGCAGCACCCTCCGAGAAACACCGGGTCCCCCTTCTTACGCACGAGCGGGGCGTCCACCACGAGGTTTTCCGCCTCCGCCGGGGTGAGGGAAAATTCCCTGTCCCGGAGACGCACCAGCGCGCCCCCCTCCGGCGTGAGGGAGAGCAGCGTCACGTCGACGCCCGCGACCACGCCGCGCTCCTCCAGCGGGCGGGCGATCCTGCCGCCGCCTTTCACCCAGCTTACCGTGTAGACCTTACCCGGGGTCCCCTGCCTGAGCCTGATCATCCGAAGGCCTCCTTCCGTCCCCGTCGAGCGGGGCTTCCACATTTATGCTACTACAGCCCCTCCCGTTTGTCAACGCGGTTTCGCCGGAAGGGCCCGCCCGCTACTGCAGATATTCGTGTTCCCGGTAGAGGCACACGGTGATGAGGGCGGAAGCGAGCAGGGCCGCCGCCCCGACCAGCCAGAGCAGGGAAACCGCATCGGACGGCAGCGGCGGAATCCCCCCGCGCCCCGCCTCCGAGGCGTACCGGAAGAGGAGGAAAAAGACCGCCATGTAGATCGCGACCAGCCCGTAGCGCGCCCGGATCGAGCCGAGCAGCAGGATGAGCGGCAGCGATACCGCGATGATGACCGCGGCGCCGCAGAACTGGAGGGCGAGCAGCGAGCCGATCGGCAGCGGATTGACGGAGGGCGGCAGCAGCCCGGCGGCCGCGCGGTTCACGAGCAGCACGACCCCGTCCGCCAGCAGCAGGAACGCGGTGCAGAAGAAGTACTTCCCCCACACGATCTGGGCGCGGCTGACGGGGAGCGTCCCCGTGAAGAGCCCGGCCGCGCTGTTGTCGTCGAAGCCCACGACCGTGGCGGACAGGACGTAGCAGGCCATGACATAGCCGATCGGGGCCACATGGGTGGAGACGGAAAAACCGGCCAGAATGAGCAGGTAAACAAGGGAATACCTGGGCAGGCCGGCGAGCCGGAACCAGTCCGTCCGGCAGAGCAGCAGCACGTTTCGCATGGCGGGCCTCCTCAGTCGGTGAACTGGCGGCGGGCGTAGAGCCGCCGCGCGATGGGATAGGAAACCGCGAGCAGCGCCGCGCCGAACAGGATCAGCAGCGGGGCGAGCCAGCCGGGCAGCGCCGAAGGCATCTGCGCGCGCGTTCCGCCCACGTTCATGCCGAGCACGGTCGCCGCCGCGACGCCGAACGCGTAGGCGGCCAGGATCCAGTAGCGGGCCCTCGTCACGCCGAACCCGAGGATGAGCGGCTGGACGAACGCCGTGAAGGCGCAGCCGATCAGGATGAGCACCGGCAGCATCCCCGTCACCGAGCCGCCCCGGCCGAGCTTCAGCGCCGCGCCGATCCCCCCGGCGGCCAGCGCCGCCAGGCAGGCCCCGGCGACCACCGCGAGGTCATAGAGGTATTTCGCCGCGACGAGCTTTTCCCGCCGCACGGGCAGCGAGCCGGTCAGGTAGTCCCCCTTGCTCTGCTCGTCGTAAGCGGCGGGGGTGTACACGAAGAAGTAGACGACGATCACATAGAGGAAGACCGCCGCGCTGACGCTCAGCGTCGCAGACAAAAAGAACACGATGATGAGCAGCGGGAACATCGCCCCTGCGACGCTGCGCAGCTTCAGCAGGTCCATGCGGATGACGGAAAGCATCTCCTTCACCGCGCCTCCCCCCTTTCCCTGCGGGTATAGCCGAGGAAGAGGTCCTCGACCGTCGGCTTCTCGTAGAGCGCCTCGTCGCCGAGCAGCGCGTGCACCGCGCCGGGGTCCCCCGCGAGCCCGCGGAAGCCGAACTCGGTCGCCTCCACCCCGCAGAGCAGCCTCTCGACCTCGCCGGTCAGCAGCTCGCGGCGTCCCTTGACAATCCGGTGGCTGTCGGTAAGGACGTCCTTCTCCCCCTCAAGCAGCAGCTTCCCGCCGTGCAGGAAGAGGATGTAATCGGCGATCTTGTCGAGGTCGGAGGTGATGTGGGTGGAGAAAAAGACGCTGACCCCCTCCTGCTCGATCTCGTCCGCGAGGATGTCGAGCAGCTCCTGCCGCACCAACGGGTCGAGATTCGCGGTGGGTTCGTCCATCAGCAGCAGCTTCGGGTGGTGGGAGAGCGCCAGCGCAAGCGCGAACTGCTTCTGCTTGCCCTTCGAGAGGTCCTTGAACTTCTTGCCCGGATCGAGGGAAAAGCGGTCGAGATAACGGCGGAAGACCACGTCGTCCCAGTTGGGATAGAAGGGCTTCACCATCTCGCGCAGGGTCCTGAGCTTCGCCTGCCCGAGAAAGCCCGTCTGCTCCCCGATGTAGCCCAGATCCCGCTTGATCTGCTCGGAAAAGGCGTGCGCCTCCCGGCCGAACACCCTGACCTCCCCCTCGTCGGGGAAGAGCAGGTCCATCACGAGCTTGATCGTCGTGGTCTTGCCCGCGCCGTTCTCGCCGATGAAGCCGGTCACGTACCCCTCCCGCACCGTGAGGCGGGGCAGGTCCAGCACAAAACCGCTCTTATCGAACCGCTTTTTCAGTCCGGTGATCTCAATGACGTTCTGATCCATCCTATGGTTCCTCCCTGTACAGCGTGGCCGTGATCTCCCAAAGCTCGTCGAGCGTCAGGCCGATCGACTTTGCCGCGTCGATGATCTCCGAGAGCTTCCCCTCGATCTGGCTCATGGCGACCTCCCGCAGGCGGTCGCGGCCGGCAAGCGACACATAGGTCCCCTTGCCCGGCGTCGTCTCGAGGAAGCCCTCCGCCTCGAGATCGTCATAGGCCCGCTTGGTTGTGATGACGCTCACCCGCAGCTGTTTGGCCAGGTAGCGGATGGAAGGCATCGCGTCCCCCTGCCCGAGCGCCCCCGACAGGATTCCGTTTTTGATCTGTTCCTCGATCTGCTCATAGAGCGGGCGCGGCGAGGAATTCGACAGGATAATGTCCAGACGACCGCCTCCGATCTTTCTGCGCCTTACTGTGTCTTTCTGTATCTATATTATGTATACAGTTAGTCACGCTGTCAAGAGGAAATTCCTGCGAAATACAAAAAACATCCCACGGCCGACTCCCCGGGCCTTACAGCCACATGCCCAATAAAAGACGCCGCCCCTCGGTATTTCTTCCAATTCGTATTTCCCGGCCTTGCGGAGCAGGTATCGGACCGGTATAATAAAGACTGAAATAAAATTTTGTTCTTATTTTCGAGCGGAGGGACGTCATGCCCAAGGTAGCTTATTCCGAGGCGGAGCGGGAGCGGGTCAGGAAGGAACTGATCACCACGGGGCTTGAACTGATGGCAAAGCAGGGCATTCAGCACACCACGATCGAACAGATCTACCTGCGGGTGGGAATTTCCCGCACCTTTTTCTATTCCTTCTTCCCGGCCAAGGAGGATCTGGTCGTGCAGGCGTTTTATTACCAGCAGCCGCAAATGCTGGCGCGCGCGCGGGAGCTGATGGACGACCCCGGGCTCGGCTGGCGGGAGGGGGTCGAAAGGTTCCTCCGCCGTGTCTGTTATGGGGGGCGGGACCGCTTCGCGATCATGAGCATCGAGGAGCAGCAGGCGCTCGCCAAATGTCTGTCGGAGGATAAGCGCCGGGAATTCCTGAAAAGACGGCTTGCGTTCTTTACGGAAATGCTGCGCGCCTTCGGCATCCGCGCCGGGACGCAGACGGTAAAGCTGCTCGGCAACCTGCTGTTTTCCGCCGCCATCCTGCGCAAAGCAATCCCGGATACGCTGCCCTTCCTCTTCCCGGACGCCGCCGATGATGCGACCGATTTTCAGCTCAACGCCATTTTGGACTATATGGAAACACTGCGCGGGCAGGATCATCCATAAATATCAAGGAGGAACATTCGTATGGGACTTTTCAGCAAGCTGTTTCAGGGGCCGGAGATCGACCAGGCCAAAAGCGACGCCAACCGAAAGAAGATGCGGGCCCTGTTTAACCAGGTGGTGGAAAACGGGGACGCTTATCAGCTGATCTTCGGCTTCACCGAGGACGTGAGCCGTTTCAACTACGGCCTCGTCCGCGGCAGCAAGAGCAAGATCGGCAACCTGATCGTGGGCTGGGACGAGGCCGCCGAAACAATCGTGGCGGTGCCCACCGTTCCGGACCTCTCCGGCTGCGGCGACCCTGTGTATTACCGCCGCTCTGAGATCCACAAGGCGTACCGGAACAAGTATCCCACCGACGCCTTTATCATCTACCCCGACCGGAAGGGCTACATCGGCATCAACGCCTACGACTGGCTGGAGGACGAATCGCTGTACGTCTATGTCTCCCAGGAGGAGGAGTTGAAGGCGTTCACTGAGTTCTTCATGACCAAGTTTAAGACGAAATAAGGGGGCGGAAATATGCCCTGGGGACAGATTGGCGCGGTACTGATCGCTCTGGTGGTTGTGTTTATTGTGGGACACCTGTGGTTCCACATCGTCGAGGGGGTGTTGGGCGGCCTGAAGCGGCTGTTCTCCCGCAAAAAAGAGCCCCCCGCATGGCACCCCCTCCCGCCAGACGCGGACAATGCCGACAAGGAGGAAACGAAGCATGTTTGATATCGACGAGCTCATGAAGCGGGCCCAGGCCGCCAGCGACGCGGCCTCACAGCAACTCCAGGAATCCATGGAGAAGAGCCGAAAGATTGCGGAGCAGGCGCAGAAGGACGCCGAAAAAGCGGCGGAAGATGCGGCGAAACGGCAGAACGACGAGGGGCAAGCCGCCGAGCTGGACGCGGCCAACCAGCAGCGCCAGGTGGAAATCCTTGGCCAGATGTTCAGCCCGGAGGCCATGGCGCAGATGGCGGTCAACCAGGAGCTGATCCAGCAGGCGGTGGACGAAAAGGTGGCCGCGGCGGCCGCCCTCGGCGCGGAGGGCATGATGGGCCAGCTTTTTGGGGAGGACATGGGCGTCATCGCCGCCGCCCTGGAGACCCTGGCCATGGAGGAAGAGGACGGCGAGGATGAGGAGCGGGAGCTCGACCAGGCGATGGAGCGGGAGCTCTATCAGGTGCTGGAGGAAAAGCTGGCCCAACTGGACGCCCTGCCCGAGCCCGAGCCGGTCCCCTACGCCAGGGACGACCCCCGCTGGGGCCGGTTCGGCATCCTGCTCTCCGGCATTATCTCCACGCTGAACAACCACGAGCTGGGCGGCATGGATGTGGAGGAGCATATCCCCGTCATGGAGCAGCAGATTGTCTCCCTGGTCCGCCGCTCCTGGGGCATCAACGGGCGGGGCGAGCTGCTGGACACCATCCGCTACCTGACCCGGGAGGGCTACACCCTGCGCTACGCCCTCTACTGTGAGGCGGATTCGCAGGAGGAGCTTCTGGAGGAAGGCATGGACGAGGAGGACCGGGCATCGGTCTGCCGGGGCTGGCGGTTTGTTCAGTACTTCAAGGACCGGTATCTCCCCGACTTCCTGCTGGGCTGGGACGTGGGCCGGGCGGCCATGCTGGCCCGCTGGGGCTGCTATCTGGGCTGGATCACCGAGGGGGAGGCCGTGGGCGTCCTGTGGGAGCTGTCCCAAAAGGCGGCCCGGGGGCTGCACAGCTGGCGGGAATTCGCGGAATCGTACCTGTTCGGCGGCCTGATGTGGAAGCTGCTCTGCGGTGATTGCGCCGCGGAGAGCTATCTGGGCTTTTTGGCGGACGCCGCCGTGGACCTGCTCACCGGGGATCCGGACGAAAACGAGGGCCAGTGGCGGGAGTGCCCCTGGCCCGCCGCGCGGAAAATCGGATTCCAGCCTTAGACGCGCGCCCCCGCCGGGGTATCAGAGAAGGACGCCAATGAAGCATTGGCGTCCTTCTTCCGTTTTCTCATATTCAATTCACCGGCAAATCCGTCAATCATGCGGCGGCGAGCGCCGGCTTTCACGGGGGCGGCCCGGAATCTCTCCGTCAGGGGGTCTCGAGCTTCCCGAAGGTGACGCGGACCTCGCCGTTTTCCGTGCGCAGCGTGAATTTCGGCTCGCCGCTTCCGAGGGTGACGCCGCCGTCCCAGCCGCGCGGAAGCCTTATCTCGTCGAAGTTGCCGCCCGAAAAGACGAAGTCGAGGTCCTGCGGCTCCTTGCGGAAGTTGACGCGGACGTCCCCGTTCAGGTCCTTCAGATAGGCGTCCTTGGTGAGCTCCTTCACGTCGAGCAGCAGGTCGCCGTTCTGGGTCGTGATCGTCGCGCGGCCGAGCGTTTCGGCCCGGACGGCGATATCCCCGTTTTCACTGCGGAAATAGAGCTCGCCGCCGACCTTCCCGGCGATGACGGCGATGTCGCCGTTGTCCGTCTGGACGTCTTGCTTCCCGGTGATCTCGTCCGCCTCGATCACGACGTCGCCGTTCGTGCAGGTCATCGTGCAGCGCGCGGAGAGCTTTTCGGCGGTGACGTAGAGCATCCCGCCGTCGGCGCTGCCGCCGACCGATCCCACCGCTTCGCCGTAGGCGTGCACGAGCGCGTCGCGCGCCGAGAGCGTCAGCGAAAAATACCGCTGCGCGGGCACCCGCAGCAGGACGGTGTTGACCCGCGCGTCCTCACGGGTGCAGAGATAGCGCAGGCCGGTGGAGCCCCGCGCCGTGAGGGTGAGGGTCCCGCCCGAAAGGGTCAGCTTGGCGCTGATCGGCCCCGACGCGCCGACGGTATCCAGTTCAAAGCTGCCTGTGTCCGACGGCTCGATCACAACGCCGCAGAGCGCGGCGTTGACCGCCAGCCGGCTCACCCCGTCGGCGGGGAGGGTCTGGAGGTGGACGGTCTCGCCGGAGGCGTATTTCGACGCGGCGGCCGCGAAGGGGTTGCCCTCCAGCCTCCAGTCGGCGGGGCCGAAGAGCATCTGCTCCCCGTCGAGCGCCACGGCGTAGGAACTCGCGTCCGCCGAGGGCGCGGGAGGCAGGACGTTCTCATGCACATCAGCCGCGCCGGCGGCCAGCGCCGCCGCGGAAAGGCTCATGCTCAGGGCGGCGGCCGCCGCCAGCAGGAAGGCCGGCATTCTGCGCGTTTTCATATCAAACACCTCGCTGTCTTAATGGTTCCACTTTACGCCGCGCGGGGGAGTTTGTCAAGCGCGGCGGATGCAAAAAGCGGACCTGCGCGCAGGTCCGCTTTTATCAGGCTTCTTCATCGCTTCCGACCAGCCCCTGCGCCGCGTAGCTCGACGGGGGCGTGCTGTTCGCCACGTTGTCGAGCAGGTGCCGCCGCACGTCATAGTCGTCCAGGGTCTGCGCGTTCCTGTTGACCGCGCTGGATTCGGCGCTGCGCAGCACGAAGTAGAGGGTCGGCAGCTCCTCCAGTCCCTCCGCGTTGGCAAACGGCTTGCCCGAGATCGCGTAGCGGTACCGCCCGACGACCGCCGGGTCGTCGGGATAGCGCGCCGAAAGGTCCTCGAAGAGGGTGTCGTTGCCGAGCAGGTCATAGACGTAGCTGTCGAGCAGCACCAGGTCGGCGTCCCCCTCGGAGAGGGCGCCGCTCAGCTCGCCGAGCATCTTCGCCGTGTCGCCGCCGCCCGTGGCCGGGAACTCGTAGGTAACCAGCGTCACCGGCGCGCCCCCCTCCTCAATATCGGGGGCGTAGCCGGTCAGCTGCATGGTCAGCGCGTCCTTCTGCTCGACCGAGAGGTAGCCGCGCACCGCGGCCACGACGGTCAGCTTCCCGTCGTCGGTCCCCTCGCTGAAAAAATAGGCGAGCGCGAGCAGCACGACGACGATCAGCGCGACGACAAAAATGCCCAGCCTGCGCTTGTGCACCACACGGGATTCCTTTTTATCCGGTTCTCCCAAGGACGCCCACCTCCTTTTGTCTGTTCAGCGGTCCGGTCAGTCCCTGATCGGCTTCATGGTCGGGAAGAGCAGCACGTCGCGGATCGACGCGCTGTTGGTCAACAGCATCACCAAGCGGTCGACGCCGATGCCGAGCCCGCCCGTCGGGGGCATGCCGTATTCGAGCGCCGTGAGGAAATCCTCGTCGACGTCGGTGGCCTCCTCGTCGCCCGCGGCCTTCAGCGCCGCCTGGTGCTCGAAACGGCCGCGCTGGTCGATCGGGTCGTTGAGCTCGCTGAACGCGTTGGCGTGCTCCCGCCCGAGGATGAAGAGCTCGAACCGCTCGGTGTATTCGGGGTCCTCCGGCTTGCGCTTGGAAAGCGGGGAGATGTCCACCGGATGGTCGGTGATGAAGACCGGCTGGATCAGGTGCTCCTCACAGTATTCCTCGAAGAAGAGGCTCAGGATATCCCCCTTGCCGTGGCGCTCCTCGTATTCGATGTGGTGCTCCTTCGCGAGCGCGCGCGCCTGCTCGAGCGTCTCCACCTCCGCGAAGTCGACGCCGCCGTACTTTTTGACCGCGTCGCGCATCGTGAGGCGCTCGAACGGCTTATCGAGGTCGATCTCCACGTCGCCGTACCGGATGACGCCGGTGCCGAGCACCGCGTGCGCGCAGTGGCGGATGAGCCCCTCGGTGATGTCCATCATGCCGTGGTAGTCGGTGTACGCCTCATAGAGCTCGAGCAGGGTGAACTCGGGGTTGTGGCGGGTGTCGATGCCCTCGTTGCGGAAGACCCGCCCGATCTCGTACACCTTGTCGAACCCGCCGACGATCAGCCTTTTGAGGTGCAGCTCGAGCGCGATGCGCATGTACATGTCGATGTCGAGGGCGTTGTGGTGGGTGATGAACGGCCGCGCGGCCGCGCCGCCCGCGATCGTGTGCAGCACGGGGGTCTCGACCTCGAGGAAGCCCAGCCCGTCCAGGTAGCCGCGGATGGCGGTGATGATCTTCGAGCGCTTGACGAAGGTCTCCTTGACCTCGGGGCTCACGATGAGGTCGACATACCGCTGGCGGTAGCGCAGCTCGGTGTCCTTGAGGCCGTGCCACTTCTCGGGCAGCGGCAGCAGGGATTTGGAGAGGAGCACGATCTCGTGCGCCTTGACCGAGATCTCCCCCTTCTGGGTGCGGAAGACCTCGCCGCGGATGCCGACGATGTCGCCGATGTCCCATTTCTTGAAATCTGCGTACCGCTCGTCGCCCACCTCGTCGCGGCGCACATAGCTCTGCACCCGGCCCGAGGCGTCGCGCAGGTCGAGGAAGGAGGCCTTGCCCATGATGCGGCGGCTCATCATGCGCCCCGCGATGGACACCTCCCGTCCCTCCAGCTCGTCGAACCGGTCGACGATCTGCCGCGCGTAGGCGGTGCGGCTGTAGGTGGTAATCTCAAAGGGGTTCTTTCCCTCGGCTTTCAAGGATTCCAGCTTGTCGCGCCGGATCTGCAGGACCTCGGACAGCTTCTGCTGTTCCTCCTGCTCGGTCAGCTCCCCCTCCGGGAGGTTGCGGGATTCTTCCATCGTATGCACATCCTTTATCTGTTGCGGGCCCCGCGGCCCGTCTGCCATGCGGTTATTATAACAAAAAAGCGGGCTCTTGCAAAGCCCGCTTTTACAAAATATTGACTCTGCTTACCGGCTGATCTCGAGAATTTTCAGTTTCAGGACGGCGGCGGGCGCCTGGATTTCCACCACATCGCCCACCTTGTGGCCGATGAGCCCCTTGCCCACCGGCGACTCGTCGGAGATCGCGTCGAGGTCGGAATGCGACTCGACCGAGCTGGCGATGACGTACTCCATCTCCTCGTCGAAATCGACGTCGAGAATTTTGACCTTGCAGCCGACCGAAACGGCGTCGGTGGAGATCTCGTCCCGGCTGATGATCTTGACGTTCTTGAGCTGGTCCTCCAGCTTTTTGATGCGCGCCTCGACGACCGCCTGCTCGTTCTTGGCCTCGTCGTATTCGCTGTTCTCCGACAGGTCGCCGAACCCGCGCGCCACGCGGATTTTTTCGGAGATCTCCCCCCTGGTCACGCTCTTGAGTTCATTCAGTTCCTTTTTGAGCGCCTCGTAGCCCTCTTGTGTCATTAACATTTCCGTTGCCATATCCCATTCTCCTTTACAGAGCATTTGGTTCCATCACGAAATCCCGCAGATACGAAAAAAGCGCATACCCCCGGCGGCGCGGACATCGGGTCTTCCCGCTTCTCGCGCGCGTTTTGCAGCCAGACGTATAGCAATGGTTAGTATTATAGTCAAAACGTTCAAATATGTCAAGCGTTCCAAAGTTTTTTAAGGAATTGTTTACAGGTAATCTTTCCCTGCTCCCCTCTTACGACCTGTCCCTTCATCTTATGTCCCGGCCGCGCGGGATATGCACGGGGCCGCCGGTTTCACGCGCGCGGCGCTTTTCCGCGCACACGCAAAAGAGGCGGCCGCCTTTCGGCGGCCGCCCGGACGCTTCGCTTATCTTCTGCCGCTGGAAAACGCCCCGAGGCGTGCGGGCGGCGCGGAGGACGCCTCGCTCGACGACTCGGTCTCCTCCTCCCCGGAGGTCGCGGTCTCCTCGGAGGAGGAGCCCTCCGGGCCGCTCTCCGTCCCGGAGGATTCCGCGGGCGGCTGGCTCTCCGCCTGCGATTCGGCGGGGGCCACGCTCTCCGCGGGCTGGGATTCGGCGGGCTGACTCGCCGGAGGCTCGCTCACGACGGGTTCGCTCGCGGCGGGCGCCTCGGACTGCACCGGAGGCGCGGGCGGCTCGGGCACCTCGAAGGTGAGCCCCGCCAGCAGGTCGATCGCGGCGCTGAATTCCGTCAGGTCGAGCGGTTCGCGCGCCGGTTCCGGTTCGGCTTCGGGCTCCGGTTCGCTCGACGAAGCCTCTTCCTCCTCAGAGGAGGCCTCGCCTGACACGTCCCGCGGTTCCTCCATATCGGAGGATTCCGCGGCGGACGACTCCTCGCCGGAGGACGCCGTCTCGGACGATTCGGCGGCGGACGGCTCCTCCTCCGAGGAGCTCGCGTACGCCGCGTCGGGCAGAGACGTGGCGGACGCCGTGCCGCCGCTCTCCTCCGGCTCCAGGTCGATGATCGTCATGTTCATGCGGATGGTCGCAATGATCGAATCCACCGCCTTCTGGAGCTGCGGGTCGGTCAGCAGGTTCCCCGGCATCGAGTCGTCGTTCATCTTGACCTCGAAGTCGGGCCGCACGCCCTCCCCGTCAAAGCTCGGACTGGTCGGCGGGTTGTAGACCGCCGTCGTGATTTCGATCGCGCTGCCGTCGGTCAGCGGGAAGATGCGCTGCATCGTCCCCTTGCCGGCGGTCTTCTGGCCGATGAGCTTGCCCTTGTTGTAATCGCGGATGACCGCCGCGAAGAGTTCCGACTCCCCCGAGGTCTTCTCATTGATGAGCACCGCCATCGGAAGGGTGACCTCCCGCGCGTCGGAAATTTTGGTGTTTTCCACCCGTCCCGTCTTGTCGACGGTCGAGGCGAGCACCCCGGAGGGGAGGAGCTTGTCGAGCGCCTCGGCCACCGAGTCGAGGGCGGAGGTGCCGGAGGAAGTGATGCTGACCCCGCGCACGTCGAACACAAGGCCCTGTGCGCCCTCGTCGATCAGCCTGTCCACCTGCTTGGTGAACTGGTCGGGGGTATTGTCGGCGAAGTCCTTGATGACGACCAGGCCGATCTGGTTTTCAAGCATGGAGGAATAGACCGACGGGACCTCGACGAAGCGGCGGGTCATGTCGGGCAGCGTGCTGTCCTCGACGCCGCGGCGCACGACGATATTCATCTTGGTGCCGGCCGCGCCGTAGAGCATCGAAACCGCCTCGCTGTAGTTTTCGGCGGTGATGTCGGTCTCGTCGATGCGCACGATCAAGTCGCCCTCCTGCAGGCCGGCGGCCTGCGCGGGCGAATCGGGATAGACCTCGTCGACGACGATGTAGCCGCTCTCATCCATCCGGGGCACGATGCCGATCTGCACCCGCTGGTCGTTGTAGCTCTGTTTGAGGCGGGCGTAGGCGGCCGCGTCGTAATAGCGCGCGTACGCGTCCCCCGTGCCGTTGAGGTAGCCGGTGACGAGCTGGTTGACCAGCTCGCCCTCCCCGATCGCGCCGGTGTAGTTCTGCCGCACGTAGTCGTCCACCTCGGCGAGCTTGGAATACATCGCCTCGCGCTCGCTGAGGTTATAGGCGGTCTCGTCAAAGCTGCGCCGCGCAAAAAGCCACGTCATCGTGATCGTCGCCGTGATGACGATCACCGTGAACGCGATCGCCGCGCCCAAAGAAATCTTTTTGCTCATCAGTCGTCTCCTTTCGGCCTGCGTTCTGTCGCCCGGACGGGTCAGGCCGGCCGCTGTGTCCGCGGGGGCCGCCCCGCGGCCGCGCCGGACAATGCGAAGGGCGGAGAGTCTCCGCCCTTCACCGGAAGGTTCTTTGTTTTTCACGTCACGGGGACCAGCCCTGCGGGTTGACCGCCTTGTTGTTGACGCGGATCTCAAAGTGGATGTGCGGGCCGGTCGACCAGCCGGTCGAGCCGACCTCGCCGATCTTCTGCCCCTGCGCCACAACGTCCCCGACCGAGACGGAAAGTGCGCTCATATGCCCGTAGAGGGTCTGGATGCCGCCGCCGTGGTCGATGATGACGTACTTGCCGTAGCCGTAGCCGGGCGTGAAGGAGGTGTTCGCGACCTTGACGGTGCCCGAGTTGGCCGCGAGCACGGGCGAGCCGTAGGCGCCGCCGCCCGAGATGTCGATGCCCGTGTGGAAATCGCTGCCGCCGAAGCGGGAGCCGTAGGGGCAGGTCACCTGGAAAAGGGAGGCGGAGGGCCACGCCATGCCGCCGCCGATATATTTCGTGTTGAGGGAGGTCTTATTGATCTCCGCGATGATCGCCGAAATTTCCGCCTGGACCTGCTGCATCTGCTTGGTGAGCTCGGCCTTGTTGGCCAGGAACTCCTGCTCCTGGGCGGCGATGTCCTGAATCCGTGAAACGGCGGTCGCCTGCTGGGCCTTGAGCTCCTCCTGCTTGGAGACCGTCTCGCGCTTGTCCTCCTCGACGGAGGTCTTGTCGTCCTCGATCTCCTTCTTGATCGCCTCGAGCTCCGCCTTCTGCTCCTTGAGCTCGTTGATCAGGTCGGTGTCATGCTGCGCCACGGCGGTCACGACGTCGGTGCGCAGCAGCATGTCGGAAAAGTCGTCCACCCCGAGCACGAGGCCGAGGGTGCTTGTCCCCTGCAAGGAGCACATCGCGCGCAGCCGCTGCTGGTAGAGGGAGAAGTTTTCGTCGATCTCCTTCTGCTTGGCGGACATCTCGCGGGTCTTCTCCGAGATCCGCTGCTCGAGCACCGCGATCCGCTCGTCGAGCGTGTCGATCTGCTCGATCGTCGTGTTGATCTGCCCGTCGATCTCCTGCTTGATGACGACCTGCTTCTGTTTCTCGGAAGCGGCCGCGTTGATCTTCTGCTGCACGGCGTTGTTCTGCTCCTGCAGCTTCTTGTATTTGCTGTTGAGGCGGTCGAGCATGTCCTGGAGGTCGTCCTCGTCCTCGTCGTAATCGTCCTCGTATTCCTCGTCGTCGTCCGCGTGCACCAGGATCGACACGGTCGGCGCCACGACCATGACGGCCATAAGCAGCGCCATCATCCATGCAAAGACGCGTTTGCCCTTTTCGCCCACATCCAGGCCCCCCTTCCGCCTTCCGCCGCAGCGGAGGTCATACTTTCAGGTATCTGTTTACAAAGAACATGCTGCCGAACACGCCGATCCCGATGCCTCCGCCCGCGAACCAGGCGAGCAGCTCGAGCGCGACCTCCTCAAAGGGGATCGTGTTCTGATAGGCCGACTGGATAAAGGCGGAGGGATTGAGGGACACCGCGTCGAGCACATAGTTGTAGCCGACCCACAGCAGCCCGAAGGCGAGCAGCGCGGAGAGCAGCCCGAGCAGGAACCCTTCCACGAAGAAGGGCAGCCGGATGAAGGCGTCGGTCGCGCCGACGTATTTCATGATATTGATCTCCTTGCGGCGGTTGAAGACGGTGACCTTGATCGTGTTGGCGATGATGACCAGCGACACGACAATGAGGATGGCGACGATAAACATGCCGCTAACCGACACCGCGCGCTTGATGCTGGAAAACGCCTCCGCGACCGCGTCGGGGGCGCGCACCGCGGAAACCCCCGAGATCGATTCGAGCCGCATGACCGTGCCGGTGAGGACGGAGAGGTCCTTCACCCGCACGCTGTAATAGTTGAAGAGGGGGTTCTGGTCGCCCTCCAAGCCGGTGAGCAGGTCCTCCAGCTCGGGGGACTTGGCCTTCTGCTCCTCCAGCAGCTCGTCCTTCGAGACGAACCGCTGGTTATAGATGTTGTCCACAAGCCCGAGCTCCAGCCCGACGTCCGCGATCTGTTCCTCGTCGAGGCCGTCCTCCAGCTGGACCACGACCTCGTTCTGGGTCTCCGCGAAGCCGACGATCTTGTTGACGTTCATCGAAAAAAGCATCGAGGCGCCGATCAGGAGCATGCACGCCACCAGCGTGCCGATCGACGCGAACGACATCAGCCGGTTCGCGTAGATGCTCTTGGCGCCCTCCTTGATGAGGTACCCGAAACTGCTGCCCTTCATTCGTCGTAGTACCCCCTGTTCCGGTCGTCCGAGATGATGGTTCCCTCGTCGATCGTAATCACCCGGTGGTCGAACTCGCTCACCAGGTTGTGTTCATGGGTGACCATGACGATGGTGGTGCCGCATTTGTTGATCTCGCTGAGCAGGTCGACGATCTCAAACGAGAGATCGGGGTCGATGTTGCCGGTGGGCTCGTCCGCGATGATGAGCGGGGGGTTGTTGACGAGCGCGCGCGCGAGCGCGACGCGCTGCTGTTCGCCGCCCGACAGGTGCTCGGGCAGGCTCTTGGCCTTGCCGGAAAGCCCGACCAGGCCGAGTATGTACGGGACGCGGCTGCGGATGTCCTTGGCGGACACGTTGGTGACCCGCAGCGCGAACGCGACGTTGTCATAGACGTTCATGGTCGGGATGAGCCGGAAATCCTGGAACACCACCCCGAGCGTGCGGCGGTAGTAGGGGACCTTGCGCCGCTTGAGGCGCACGAGGTTCTGGCCGTTGACGTAGATCTCTCCCGACGTCGGCTTCTCCTCCCGCATCAGCAGCTTGATAAAGGTGCTCTTCCCAGCTCCCGACGGGCCGACGACGAATACGAATTCCCCTCTGTCAATACTCACATTGAAATTGCTGAGCGCGCGCGTCCCCGTCGCCTTGTAGACTTTGGAGACATTGACGAATTCGATCACTGGTACACCGCCTTTGAAAAGGCCTGTCTTTCGGCAGGCCAGGTTTCACAATTAATATTTCACCGGATTCGCCGTCAGGTATTTCTTGACCATCAGCGCCACCTTGAAGATGATCGCGTGGTCGAATTCCCGCAGGTCGAGCCCCGTGAGCTTTTTGATCTTCTCGAGCCGGTAGACGAGGGTGTTGCGGTGGACGAAGAGCTTGCGGCTCGTCTCCGACACGTTGAGGTTATTCTCAAAGAATTTCTGGATGGTAAAGAGGGTCTCGTGGTCGAGGCTTTCGATCGAGCCCTTTTTGAAGACCTCCCGCAGGAACATGTCGCACAGGGTGGTCGGCAGCTGGTAGATCAGCCGCGCGATGCCGAGGTTGTCGTAGCTGACGATCGCCTTTTCGGTGTCGAACACCTTGCCGACCTCAAGCGCCACCTGCGCCTCCTTGAAGCTGCGGGCCAGATCCTTCACGCCGACGATCGAGGTGCCGATGCCCACGACCACCTTGGTGTAGAACTCGCTGCCCAGCGTGTCCACGATCGAGCGCGCGAGCTTTTCGAGGTCTTTCGACTCGATGCCGGGCTTTGTCTCCTTGACGAGCACGATGTCGCTTTCGGAGATGTTGAAGACGAAATCCTTCTGCTTATCGGGGAAGAGGTTCTGAATGACGTCGAAGGCGGAGATGTCGTTGGAAGCGACGATGCGGATGAGCAGGACGACGCGGGTGGAGTCGGTGTTGAAGTGCAGCTCCCGCGCCTTGACGTAGATGTCCCCCGGCAGGATGTTGTCGAGGATGACGTTTTTGATGAAGTTGTTCCGGTCGTATTTCTCGTCGTAATACTGCTTGATTGACGAGAGGGAGATCGCCAGGAGGTTGCAGTATTTTGCGGCGGGATCGTCCACACCTTCGACAAAAACCGCAAATTCGGGTTTCATCTTGTTGCCAAACGGCTTATACGTATAGCCGTCGCGCACGAACACCTCGTTCGTGTCGCCGACGTCGAGCGTAAAGAAATCGCTCGTTTCGCCAATTTTGGTGAGATCGCTGCACGAGATGATCGTCGCGCTGTCATCCACGACGCCGATCACCCTGTCGATACAGTCTCTCATCTGGTGGACGATTCCCTGGAAAAGCCTGTTTGACATTCAAATCCCCTCTTTACTCGTAATCGGTTGTGCTTTGCCAAACACATGGATCTTTCTGTGGCCGAGGCGCGATTTTTGTCCGCCGTAGATGGACGAAAAAAAGGCCGCGTTTTTAATCTTACAAGCCATTACGAATATTTTACAACAAATTTGTATATATTGCAACACAAATTCTTATTTTCGTTGTGGAAAAATCATTATTTTTTCCACAGCGGTTTTTCTGGGGATCGGAACCAGGCTTTTCGACCATCATACTACATTTTTATAGGCAATGTGTGTCCAAACTTTGTCGCTTTTTTGAACAGCCTGTCCCTTCCCCGGCGGCCCGCACCGCCAAATTCCCCGCCGCAGCGGGCTTTACAGCCCCTCCGTCAAAATCCGTTCTACCTCTATTTTACTGAGTTTCCTGCATTTTCCGGGCTCCAGATCCGGGTCTAAAGCCAGCCCTCCGATCGCGTCCCGGCGCAGCGCCGTGACCGTGATCCCGTACGCTCCGAACATCCGTTTGACCTGGTGGTACATCCCCTGCCGCAGGACCACCCGCGCCGTCCGGGGGTCGTCCGGGTCGGGCGCGAGGAGAGCGGGCATGCACGTCCTCCCGTCGAGGACGACTCCCGCCGCGAACACCTCGACAAGCTCCGGCCCCGCCGGCCTGTCCAGCCGCGCGGTATAGGTTTTGGGCACGTGGCTCCTGGGCGCGAGGATGTGGTGGGCAAACTCCCCGTCGTCGGTGATGAGCACGAACCCCTCGGTGTCCTTGTCCAGCCTGCCCGCCGGGAAAAGCCCGCTGCGCCGCAGCTCCTCCGGCACCAGGTCGAGCACCGTCGGCAGCTTGTCGTCGTGGGTGGCGCACACCACCCCGCGGGGCTTATTGAGCATCAGGTAGGCGTGGCGGCCCATTTCCAGCGCCCTGCCGGCCACGGCGATCTCGTCCGTATCCGGGTCGACCCGCCGCTCGCAGGAGCGCTCGGGCAGGCCGTTCACCGTCACCTGCCCGCGGGAGGCAAGCCGGCGCACCTCCCGGCGGGACAGCGCCGTCCGGGAGGCCACCACCTTATCCAGTCGCTCGGTTTCCGCCATACCTTCGCCCCCTTCTCCCGCGCGGCGCCTGCCGCGCGGGGATTCCGGGGACTATTGTACCACAAGCGCAAAGCGCGCGGTGGGACAATCGCGCATCGGGACGAAAGCGCCAGGGGCGCGGATCGTCCTGCGCATAAGTCCGGTACAATAGCCGCCTCGCGGATATTGTACCATATCCGCGCCGCCCGTTCAATCGGTGCGCTGCGCGAACCCGTGCATGAAACCGTCCAGCTCGACCGAACAGACGTCGCCGCCGATCACCTTGTTCTTATAGACAAGGATGTTGGCGCGCACGCCCTCCGCCTGGCCGGGGTAGTTTTCGATTACATAGGTGTAGCGTTTGCACCGCTTGCCCGCGTACTTGCTCAGATCGCAGCCCTGCTGCTTCTGGATCTCATTGTACTTCTCGAATACGTCGTCGAATTCCTGCGGGATTTTGACCTCCACGATCTCGTCCTCTTCCCCTTCGACCTCCCAGCCGAACGTTTCGAGGAAGGAGATCCTCTGTTCATTCGTTTTGGCCGCGACCTTTTCCACCTTCGCTTCCGCCGGGGCCTGCACCGGGTCGCCCCGCAGCTCCGACAGCGCCGCCTGCGCCCAGATGCCCCCCGCCAGCGCCAGCACAAACACCGCCGCCGCCGCGGCCACCTGCTTTTTGGTCACCCGGAATGAGACTGTAAACATACTGCTAACCTCCCGCGCCGTATTCGGTTCCGTTCTATATGTATACGCGCGCGGGGGACTTGTTATGCCGTCCTGTCCTCTGTTGTGCCGCTCGAGAGCGGCGGAGCTTGCCGTCCTTCCGGCGGCGGGGGTTCTCAGGTTTGCCGCTCAGTGAGCGGTGGAGCTTGCCGGGTCCCGCCCCGGCGGGCGGGCCGACTTCTTGCGCGCCCAAGAAGTCGGCGGAAGAAGGGCGCTCAAGGGGACTTCCGCCAGTCCCCTTGAGAAA
>NZ_DBMDHH010000044.1:0-23517 GCF_057433415.1 Anaerotruncus sp.
CCATCTACGACCGGGAGAAGCTCGGCGCGGGCGCGGCGGTCCGTTCCCTGCTGCCCGCGCGGGAGTCCTCCCCCGCCCCGGAAAAGCCGCCGCTGCAAAAGCGGTTCCACGCGCTGGGGCTGACGATCTTAGTCGTCCGGGAGCCGTCGGCGGGCGACCTCGACAACTCGGGCTCGATCGACCTGGGCGAGGCGCTGCTGCTCGGCTTCTCCCTCTCGGTCGACATGCTCGGCGCGGGCATCGGGCTCGCGCTCGCGGGCGTGGGCTCCCTCTGGCTGCCGCTGGCCGTCGGCGTGACGCAGACCGCCTGCCTCGCGCTCGGCGAGGCCGTGGGCAAGCGGCTCTCCCGCCTGCCCGTCCCCAAACGGGCGCTGGGCGTCCTTTCGGGCCTGCTGCTCGCGGCGCTCGGCGCCGCGCGGCTTGTGGTGTAACCCCATGATACCACATTCCCATACGGATTTCCACAGCGGAAAGGCAAAAGGGGAGGCCCGCCGGTTTGGCGGCCTCCCCTTTTTTGATGCGTTTTTATGCCGGGTCCGCCGCCTCGTCCAGCGGCAGGCTTTTGAAGCTCTCGACCGTCCGGGAGACGATCTGCTCCACCGGGATGCGTTCGATGCTTGACGCGCCGATGAACCCGACCGCGGAGGTCTGGCGGAAGACGGCGCGGGCGTCGTCGGGCGAGATGATCGCGCCGCCGTGGCAGAGGGGGATGATGCCGGGGTTCTCTTCGAGCCCGGCCCGCAGGATCGCCTCGGTCTTTTCCATCGATTCCTCGAGGGTGCCGTCCGACTGGAGCCCGATGTCCCCGCCCTGCGTCAGCCCCGCGTGGGAGACGAGCACGTCCGCGCCCGCCGCGGCGTAGCGCCGGGCGTCCTCGGGGCAGAAGACATAGGCGAGCGTCAGAAAACCCATGTCGGCGGCCATGCGCATGGTGGCGATCTCCCGGTCGAGCCCGAGCCCGACGTGTTCCAGCTCGTAGCGCAGGCGGCCGTTCATCTTGCCGACGGTGGGATAGTTGATGACCCCCGAGTACCCGACGTCGGCCATCCGCTCGAGGAAGCGGCGCATGTCGCGGGTGGGGTCGACGCCGAAGATGCCGCCGATGACCGGCGCGCGGCGGACGGCGTTGATGATGAGTTCCTCCCCCATCTCGAGCACCATTGCGTTGGCGTCCCCGACCGGGAGGTTCCCCAGAATCGAGCTGTAGCCGTTCATGCGGAAATGTCCCGAGTTATAGACGACGATCAGGTCGATGCCCGCGCGGTCGACGATCCGGCCGATCAGCCCCACGCCCGCGCCGCTCCCGATGATCGGGCGGCCCGCGGCGATCTCGGCGCGCAGGTTTTCGAGGATGGTGTCGCGGTTGATTTTCGTTCCTTGCATTGGCAAATCTCCTTACAGTTCCGGGACCGCGGCGGGGTCAGGCGTGCGCCTCTCCCCTGCGGACCGCGTCCCAGTCGATCATGCGGATGAGCTCCCGCACAAGCAGTTCGGCGAAGGCGGGGTCGTTGAGATGGCAGTCCTTTGTTATGACAGGGACCTGCGGGGGCATCTTCGCCTTGACCTCGCTGGTGAAGACCGCGTCGGTCTCCGGGTCGTAGAAGACGTTGCCCGCCTTGTCGATCTCGGAAAATCCCTGCGTGGGGATGATCAGCCGGGTGTTGCCCGCCGCGTCCCCGAGCCTGTGGACGAAGAGCTCGGCCAGCGCCCGCATGTCCCGCTTGTCGGCGCGGATCTTGAGAAGGCTCGGATTGTGATAGTAGCGGACCTTGTCCGCCTGCTCGGGGCGCAGCTGCTCCTCCGGGCCGATGTTGATCATTTCGAGCGCGCCCGGCACCACAATGTAGGGGATGTTCGTCTCCACCCCGCCCCGCAGCCGCTCCGGGCCGATCGCGTAGGCGCCCCCGCCGACCTCGTCCGCGAGCTCGGTGGTCGTGATGTCGAGCACCCCCGCGAAAAACCGTTCGCGGATCATCTTCTCCATGATCTTTCCGCCCGAGACGCCCCGCGCGTGGAAGATCACGATTTCATACCCCATCTCCTCGAGCAGCTCCTTGCAGCGCTGGACGCAGGGGGTGGTCACGCCGAACCCGGTGATGCCGATCGCCTTTTTCTTGTGGCGGGCGATCTTGGGCCCGTCGATCATCGCGCACATCACGGCGGCCGCCTGCCCGAGGATGTATTCGGTCAAAAAGTTGATGCTCTGGATGTCCGCCACCGAGTTGATGAGCAGGATGTCCTGCCCCTGCACGTAGGGCACCGTGTTGCCCGAGGCCATCGTGCCGACGATGATCTTCGGGATGCCCAGCGGCAGGTTCTGCATCGCGTAGCTCGCGATGGTGGTGCCCCCCGAGCCGCCCAGCGACATCATCCCGTCGAGGTTGCCCTCGCGGCAGAGCTTCTGGGTGATGCTCAAGAGCCCCTCCATCATGATTTTCGACGCCTCGAACCGGGAGAGGATGTTCTCCACCGAGGCAAACGAGCTGCCCGCGCTCTCTGCAACCTGGTCCTGCGTGAACTGGACCGGGAAGCTGCGCGCCGTGCGCTTGAGCCCGATGTCGATGATGCTCACCTGCGCGCCGCGCTCCTCGAGCTGCGCCTTGAGGTAGAGGGTCTCCTCCCCCTTGGTGTCGAGGGTGGAACAGATTACGATCTTTTTGTGTGCGTCCATCCGGTAGATTTCCGCCTTTCCCCAATATTTTCCGGGCCGCCCGGTCAGGCGGCCGGTCCTTCCGCGCCCTGTGCGCGGGCTGCGCGCCGGTGCCGGCAGAGGTGGGACGCGACGACCAGCGCGATAAGCGCCAGGCCGACGAAATCGAAGGCGAAATGCGGCCAGATGCAGCAGAAGGCGGCGGCCGCCGCGCCGATGCGTTCGGGCAGGATCAGCTTCTCCAGGAAGAAGTTTTCAAAGAAGATCACGCAGGCGAACGCAAAGACCATGACCATCAGGATGCTCCAGACGAATTCCCACAGGGTGCCCATCAGCAGGATTTCCGGCCGGAAGATGAACATGAAGGGGATGGCGAAGCCGCAGACCGCCAGCCGCATGGAGATGAGGCTGGTTTTCATGAAGTCGCCCTTTGCGAGCCCCGAGGCCACGAGCGCGCCGATCGCGACGGGCGGCGTCACCGCGGAGAGCTCGCCGTAGTAGAAGACGAAGAAATGCGCCGCGAGCAGCGGGACCCCGAAGGCGGTCAGCGCGGGCGCGCCGAGCAGCGCCGCGAGGATATAGGCGGGCGCTGCGGGCATGCCCATGCCGAAGATGAGGCAGGTGATCGCGACGAAGAGCGCGAGCAGGAAGAGGTTGTCCCCCGCCAGCGTGATGACGAACTGCGAGATCTTGGAGGGCAGGCCGGTGGCGGTCAGGATCTGGACGACCACGCCCATGATCGCCATGACCACCGCGATCATCGCCATCGACTTGGAGCCGATCGCCAGCCCGTCGAGCGTCTTGCGGACGAACCCGCGGACGCAGCCGGCAAGCCCGCTCCCGCGCACCTGCTGGATCAGCCCGACGAGCAGCAGCGCGAGGATCGCGTAGAAGAGGGAGACCTGCGGGGAATACATCTTGACGAGGAAGACGACCAGGACGATGAGCGGGATGATGTAGATCACGAACTCCAGAAACGCCTTTTTAAAGTGCGGGAGCGCGTCGTCCTCGTTCTTTTTGTCCCCCAGCTTGATCGCCTTGATGTAGATGCTCAGCGAGATGCCGAAGTAGTAGAGCAGCGCGGGCGCCACGCCGATCAGCGCGATCTTGATGTAGGGGGTGCTCGTCCACGAGGCGATGATGAAGGCCGCCGCGTTCATGACGGGCGGCAGGATCGCGCCGCCGGTGGAGGCGGCCGCCTCGCACGCTCCCGCGAACTCGGGCGGGTAGCCGCGTTTTTTCATGAGCGGGATGGACACCGCGCCCGTCATCGAGATATTGGCGGCGACGCTGCCCGTCACCGAGCCGACCAGCCCGCTGCTGAGCACGGCGACCTGCGCCGCGCCCGAACGGACCTTGCCGCTGGCGGCCATGGCGACGTTCATGATCGCGTCGAGCGCGCCGAACGCCTGCATGAGCCCCGCGAAGATCGAAAAGAGCACGATCGTGTTGGCCGAGATGGTCCCCAGCATGCCGAACACGCCGGTAAAATTGGTGGTGGAATAGGTGATGACCCGGTCGAGGCTGAGTCCCCCGTGGTAGAGGAACCCGGGCATATAGGGGCCGAAATAGCCGTAGGCCAGCGCGATCAGCACGATGATGGGGATCGTTTTGCCCCAGGTGAGGTAGGTGCCGATCATCAGCACGGCGAGCAGGATGGCGCCCGAGAGCACCTTGCCCGGCGGGTTCTGCCCCATCGAGGTTTTGAAGGCCTCGTAGTTGGCGGCGATAAAGATGGTCACGCCCACGCTCGCCAGCGCGAGCGCGGCGAGCAGTGAATTTTCGACCGGGTGGCGCCTGTCGTCGAGCTTCATCTTCTGCAAAAAGACGATCACCAGCGCGAAGCAGATGTGGATCGCCACATGGATGTCCGAAAAGACCAGCAGCTTCTGCGCCGAGACGAAGTGGTAGACGCTCATCAGGATGGCCGTGACGGTGGTCAGCCGGTCGATCGTACGGTTGCGCCGGCTGTAATCGCCGGGCAGGTTACGCTGTTGCATGGATGCCTCCTTTTTCCTTGCGGGCGGGCCTTCCGGCCCTCTTCCACAGCGCGGTACGAGCCCGCCCGCTCCGCCGCCCGGTCCTCCGGGCGGCGGGTCGTGGTTCGGTTATTCGCCGTAGACGGTGAAGCGGTCGTCCCACAGCCCCGCTTCCTTGAGCGCGCGCGCGGCGCCCGGGTGGAAGGGCACGTCCTCGACGCAGACGCTCGTGACGTAGTCCTTGAGAGGCTTCAGGTCCTGGGTGATCTTGCCCAGCTCCTCAATGTTGGAGATGCACGCCCTGGTGAACTCATAGACCGATTCCTCCGGCACGTCGGCGTGGAAGATCATGACGCCCGCATTGACCGGGGAGAGCCTGGGATCGCCCTCGGGGATGATGTCGCACTCCGCGTGGGTCAGATCCTGCGCCATGATGCCGGGGTTGATCTCGTGGATTTTAGCGCCGACCTCGGGCGGGAGGGAGAGGATGTTGATGTCGCGCACGGTGAGCAGCTCGATGATGCCCGCCGGCGGCACGCCGTTGCCCCAGGTGCCGACGCACGCGTCGACGCGGCCGTCCTTGAGCGCGGAGAAGCCGTCGCTCCAGGTGAAATATTCGATGTTCACGTCGTCGAGGACGCCCGCTTCCCGCAGGACGATCTTGAGCACCTCGGTCGAGGCGGAGCCCACGTCGGGGAAGGCCATTTTTTTGCCGCGCAGGTCCTCGTAGCTCTCGATGCCGCTGCCCGCGACGGTCAGCACCGGCAGCCGCCAGGAGACGAACCCGAACGCCTGGAGCATCGAGCTGGCGGGGATCTCCTTCTGGAAGGGCTCCTCGCCGCGCAGCGCCTGCACAAGGTTGATCGAGCCGGTGTAGCCGCCCTCGAGCTCGCGGGAATCAAGCAGGTTGATGATTTCGACCGCGCCGGTTGTCGTGACGGTGGAGGTTTTGATGTCGGAGTTGCGGTTGACCACCGAGGACATCGCCTCGATCGCGACGTTGTCGGTGCCGCCCACCGAGCCGGTGCCGAGGCGCAGCGCCCGCATGGGCGCCGCGTCCGCCTGCGGGGCGTCGCCGCCCTGCTGCGCGGGCGCGCCGCAGGCGGCCAGCAGGCAGACCAGCGCAACGGACAAGAGGATGGAAAGGATGCGTTTCATGGAAAAAGCTCCTCCTTTTTTCAAATCGGAAATTAACGGAATCATTCGGCTGCTGCTTGCAAGCATGTAAAAAAGATTGGCCGGAATATATGCACCTTGCATAGAAGCAATCTTTTTTATTTAGCTCGATTATAGCATGTTATCTAAAATTTACAATAAGGTTTGGGCTATATGACGAATTTTCTTGCAATGTCCATAATCTTCTGGAAGGCAATTCGTAGGAGTCCACAAGCATTTTCCTGGTTTCTCCGTCAAACCGCTCGACATCTTTCCACATTTTTGTGGGATCGTCCAAATTTCCATTCCGGAGAGGTGGGCATAAACGGAAAAACTTATCCGTTTTGCCCTTTTTCGCCCCTTTTTCTTGTCGAAAACCCATAAACGCGCGCAGTTTTTCCATTCCAGCTAAAAATGCAGCCGGATTCTTTGCGGTTTTGACCGGGCTTTTCCCCGCCGCCCAGCAAACTGCCAAAATTTTCGCCGGGCTCTTTCGGCAGTTTGCCCCAGGCGCGGAAAAAGAAAACAACCGGGCGGCCGCGATCTCTGTCACAGCTGCCCGGTTGTCAATGAAATTGTTCTCTGGTATCAGGCGTCCTTGTGCGCCAGCATGGCCGCGCCGATGATCCCGGCCTTGTAGCCGAGGGTGCAGGCGGTGATGCGGGTGTACTTCTCCCCGCGCCCGCCGAAGATTTCGGCGTAGGCGCGCTCCCGCAGCGGCGCGAGCAGGGTTTCCCCCTCCTTGGCGATGCCGCCGCCGAGGCTGATGACCTCCGGCTCGAAGATGTTGATGATGTTGGTCACGCCGCAGGCGAGGTAGCCGATGTACGCGTCGACGACCGCCTGTCCGGCGGCGTCCCCCTCCTTCGCGGCGAGGAAGGCGGTGCGCCCGTCCGCGCCGCCGTTTGCGGCGGCGAGCGCGGCAAGCCGGCTGTCCGGATGGGCGGCGGCCGCCTCGTTGGTCAGGTTGATGAGCCCGGTGGCGGAGGCGTAGGCCTCAAGGCAGCCGTGCCGCCCGCAGGTGCACAGCCGTCCGCCGTACCGGATGACCATGTGCCCGAGCTCGGAGGCGGCGTAGTTGTAGCCGGTGAGGATCTCGCCCGCGAGCACCACCCCGCAGCCCACGCCGGTACCGAGCGTGACGATGACCGCGCTGGAAGCGCCCCTGGCACTGCCGGCGCACACCTCGCCGAGGGCGGCGACGTTTGCGTCGTTGCCCATCGCGACGGGCAGTCCCAGCGCCTCGCTGAGGTAGCGGCGCATCGGGTAATCGCGCCAGCCGAGGTTGTTGGAGTACTCCACGACGCCGGTTTCGGGGTTGATGGTGCCGGGACAGCCCACGCCGATCCCCCGCACCTGCGAAAGGTCCAGCCCGGCCGCATGGAGCGCGTCCCCGGCGGCCCGGACGATGTCGGCGCACACCTCGTCCGCGGGACGGGGCAGCGCGGTCGGCAGGCTCCCCTCCCCGAGGATGGCGCAGCTCTCCGCATCCACGATCCCCACCTTGATGTTGGTCCCGCCCAGATCGACGCCTATGTAATACATCGCATTTCCTCCTATACCGTTGTGAGCAGCAGCTCGCCGTTCCCGGCGAGGGCGAAGCCCGGCGCGTCCGCCGGGACAAAGAGGCTCTCCCCCGCGCGCAGCGGGAATTCCTCTCCGCCGCAGGAGAGCGCCGCCCCCCCTTCGGTGCAGAGCACCGAAACGAAGGAATCGCCTGTCATTTCGCGGCGGTAATTGCCCGAAAGAGCCAGCGCATCTACTGTAAAGTAATCGCACTTTGCAAGGCGCCTGAGGCGGAAATCCGCCGTTTCCGCAAGCATTTCCGCGCCGGGCGCGCCCGCGGGAGCGGGCGCGCGCAGGGTCACGTCGAGCGCCTTGTCCACATGCAGCTCCCGCGGCTTCCCGTCCGCCCCGACCCGACCGAAGTCGTAGACGCGGTAGGTCGTGTTGGAGTTCTGCTGGATCTCCGCGAGCAGGATGCCCGCGCCGATCGCGTGGATCGTGCCCGCGCCGATGAAGAAGACGTCCCCCTTGTGCACGGGGGCTTTGTGGAGCGCCTCGGTGATCGTGTGGTTCGCGATCCTCCGGCGCATCTCCTCCGCCGAAATTTCCCGCTCAAACCCGAAATAGAGGAAGGCGTCCGGCTCGCAGTTGACGACATACCACATCTCGGTCTTGCCGCGCCCCCCCTCGACGCGGCGGGCGTAATCGTCGTCCGGGTGCACCTGGATCGACAAAAACTGCGCCGCGTCGATCAGCTTGATCAGGATCGGGAACTCCTTCGCGCCCGCGCAGTTTCCGCCGAGCGCCTCCGGATGCTCCGCGGCAAACCGGGAAAAGGGTGTTCCCGCGAATTCCCCGCAGGCGATCACGCCGTCGCCGTCGGGGTGGGCCGAAAGCTCCCAGCTCTCGGCCAGGACCGGCAGCGCGGTGCGCTTGCCGTAGGCTGTCTTCAACCGGGTCCCGCCCCACAGGTAGTCCTTACAGGCGGGTGTCAGCCGAAAAGGCTGCATGGCGATACCCCCTCATTCGTCAAATAGTTCCGATTCCACATACGCGCAGAGGAAATGATAGATTGCCAGATGGCATTCCTGCACGCGGTAGGTCTCCCGTTCGGGCGCGCGGACCGCGCAGTCGGCGAGCGGGGCGAGCTTCCCGCCCCCTTCGCCTGTCAAGGCGATCACCTTTGCGCCCCGGATTTTTGCCGCCATGGCGGCCGCGCGGACGTTTTCCGCGTTGCCCGACGTGCTGAGGCCGAGGAACACGTCCCCCGGCCGCGCGTAGGCGTATGCCTGCTGCGCGTAGACGAGCGCCGGGTCGACGTCGTTTTCAAAGGCGCTCATGAGCGCCGCATGCGCGCAGAGGGAGACGGCGGGCAGCCCGCCCTGGAGCTTCGCGGCGATCGCCGCCCCCTCCCCGCCGAACTGTTCGGCGAAGGCGGCGCGTTCCGCCTCGGGCAGCGGGCGGCGGAGCAGAAAGCCCTTCATCAGCTCGCCCACGATGTGATCGGCGTCCGCGCAGGAACCGCCGTTCCCACAGGCGAGCAGCTTGCCGCCTCGCCGGAAGGCGTCGAGCAGCAGCCCGCAGGCGCCCAGAATCTCCGTTTTGATCGCGCCGAATGCTTCATGGCGCGCGAAAAAGCCGTCCGTCAGCCGGCTGGTGCGTTCTTTCATACCGGTTCCTCCGCGGTTTCGATGTGGTAGCGCGCGACCGAGAGGGCGGCGATATCCCCCACCGATTCGGAAAGCGCGCTGGGCAGCACCTCGCACACCGCGCGGGCGGCGGGCAGCGCCTCCCGTTCGAGGACCTCCCGCGCCGCCGGCCATATCTCATTATAACATCTTGCGAAAATGCTGCCAATCACGATTTTTTTGGGATTCATCATGTCGATTATGATAGAAAGCCCCCGCCCGAGCTGGGTCCCCGCTTCGCGCAGGATCTTTCGGGCGAGCGGGTCGCCCGCGGCGGCCGCCTCCCCCACCCTGCGCGCGTCGAGCGCGGCAAGCGCCGCCATGTCGGGACAGAGGGCGGGGCTTCTCCCCGCCTGGAGCTCCTCGAGCGCAAATGCCCGCGCGAGCTGGGCGATCCCCCCGCCGCTGCAAAACCCCTCGAAGGAGCCCGCCTTGCCGTAGCCGACGGGCCCGTGCGCCTCGAGGCGGATGTGGCCGAGCTCACCCGCCATGCCCGACGCGCCCTCGTAGAGCCTGCCACCCAGGATGAGGCCCGCGCCGAGCCCCGTCCCGAAGGTGAGAAAGACCAGGTCGCGGCAGCCCCGCCCCGCGCCGTACTGCCATTCGGCCAGCGCGCCCGCGTTGGCGTCGTTGCAGAGCCAGGCGGGCAGGCCGGTGCGCTCCGACAGGATTTTTGCGGCGGGCACCGCGTCCCAGCCGGGCAGGTTGGGCGGCGAGAGCACGATTCCCGCGCGGCTGTCGAGCGGGCCGCCGCAGCTGATGCCGATCCCTTCGGCGCGCTCCCACGCGGGCAGCGCGGCAAGGCAGTCGCGGAGGTCCCCCGCGAGGGCCTCGAGCATCCCGGCGGGGGTATATTCCCGTGTGGCGCGGGGAACGGCGCGGCAGAGCACCTCCACCTGCTCGCCGTCCGCCCGGCCAATGCAGGCGGCGCATTTGGTGCCGCCGATGTCGACACCGGCTAGATACATCTGTGCTCTCCTTTCGATTTGCCGCTCAGAGAGCGGCGGAGTTGCCGGGTCCCGCCCCGGCAGGCGGCCCCATTTCTTGTACGGACAAGAAATGGGGGAAAGAAGCCGCAGGGGGCTATGCCCCCTTGACCCCCAGCGCCGCCTTCGGTTGGCCTTTGGCCAAAGTCGGCGGCGCCCTGTCACGGATCAGCGGACGGGCCTACAGCATCCCGCCAGCCGCCGCGCCGCGGGCGCAATGCCTCTGCCGGCGAGTCTCAGGAACCGTACCGGAAGTGCGCCCGGGGAGGCACGGCCGCTTTTGCGTGGCGCGCAGCGCCCACGGGGAGGCGGAAAACCGGGCGGTACAGCCGCCCGCGCGCGCAGGGCGCACGTCAGTTGCGGCCCCTGCCCGCAACTGACCCCGCGATCGGTCAAGCCGATGCGCGTAACCCCTGCCCGGCAAGCTCGCCGCGCCTTCTGTTCCCGCCTGTTGGGAGCACCCGTAACCTGAATTGAGCCCTCAGCTTGTGTACCCGTGGGGAGCGGCGGTAGTCCGCGGGTTATGGCAAGGTACTCCCGGAGATACCGCTTAGAGTTCCGGCCCGCAGGGCCGGGTCCGCGCAGCGGACTCAAGCCGGGGTCGCGGGGCGGAGCGCCCGCGAGCGGCCGTCGCGCGTAGCGCGCTCCGGGCGCAGCCCGGGCAGGCCGCCCAAGGTGGAGCCCCCTTAGGCGGACTTTTCGTTCCTTTTCGTCCGTCCGAAAAGGAACCCGTGGTGCGCGGCGGAACGCGCTCGTAATTCTTGCCGCTTTTTAAGCGGCAATTCCCGCGATAGCCCCGCCGGGCGCAGCGCGGCAAATCCAGAACCGCCCGCAGGGCGGAAAAAATCCATGGGCGGCCCCCGACCAGCGGAAGCCGCCCGTTTCCGGCCCCGGCGTCAGATGGGAAACCTTCCGTCCGGGGATGGGTTTCCCTGCGCGCGGAAAACCGCGCGCAGGGAGAGAATTGGGAGATTAGATGGTGTCTTTGTTGAGGACCGAAACGCCGGTGTCGACGTTGGTCTGGTCGATGGTCTCTCCGGAGAGCGCCTTGACGGCGACCTTGACGCCTTCACGGCCCATGACGTCCGGATTCTGCGCCATGGTGCAGAGCAGGAAGCCGTTCTTGATGAGGCCGAGGATCGTATCGGATTTGTCGAAGCCGACGCCGATGACGGTGCCGCCGGCCTCCTGGATGGCGTTGCCGGTGCCGACCGTGGAACCCTCGTTCGCGCCGAAGATGCCGACGCAGCCCTGGGTGATGTAGTTCGCGGCGATATCCTTGGATTTCGCGGCGTCGCCGTCACCGTACTGGGTCTCGAGGATCTCAAACTTGGTGCCCTCAAAGGCGGCGCGGAAGCCCTCTTCACGGGCGACGGTGGAAGCGGTGGCGGCGTTGACGTTGACAATGCCGATCTTGCCCTCGGTGATGCCGGCGGCTTCCAGGGCCTTGATCATCTCGTTGCCCGCGGTGGTGCCGGCGGCCTTGTTGTCGGTGGCCAGCGTCGCGACGCCCGGATAATCGGCGGCGGAGTCGACATAGACGATCTTGACGCCGGCGGCCTCAGCCTCTTTCAGGGAAGCGGTGACCGCGTCGGGGCCGTTGGCCGCGAGCAGGATGGCCTGCGCGCCGCCCGCGACGGCGTTGTTGATGCACTCGATCTGCTTGGCGTCGTCCTTGACGTCGGGAGCGAGCCAGTTGTAATCAACGTTGCCCAGCTCGGCGACGGCCTCTTTGCAGCCCTTGTCGACGTTGACCCAGTGCTGGTCCATCTGGTCCATGGTGATCAGGGTGACCTTGTAGTTGCCGGCAGGCGCTGCGGGCTCGGCGGCATCGGCGGGGGCCGGTTCGGCGGTGCTGGCGGGAGCCGCGGGTTCGGCGGCGGGTTTCTCACTCGAGCAGCCGGCCATCAGGCCCAGCGCAACGACGAAGCACAGGAGCAGCGCGGTAATTCTGGTTTTCATTTCTCGAATTCCTCCTAACGTTTTGTCCCAGTTTATCCTTAAAGCAGTTCCGCTTTAATTCGGGTTTCAGGCGGCCTTTGCGGCGGCGGGTTCCTTTTTGCGGCGGGGCTTGCGTCCGCTGCGCACGACGACGTCGAGCAGGACGGAGACCACGACGATGATGCCGATGACGATGTTGCGGATGGCGACCGGCGCGCCCGCGAATTGCAGTCCGTTCTGGAGCACGCCCCAGATCGACGCGCCGATGACGGTGCCGAGCAGGATGCCCTGGCCGCCGAGGGTGGAGACGCCGCCGATGACCGACGCGGCGACCGCGTACATCTCATACATGTTGCCGGCGTCCATCGTGCCCATGCCGCTGGTGGCGCAGGTCACGAGGCCGACCACGCAGGCGCAGATCGAACTGACGACGTAGGCCTTGGTGGTGGAGGTGATGACGTTGACGCCCGACAGGCGCGCCGCCTCGATGTTGCTGCCGACCGCGTAGATGTGGCGGCCGGTACGGGTTTTGCTGAGGACGAAGTTGAAGACGAGCCACAGCACGATGGCGATCCAGATGGTGTTGTAGACGCCCGCGAGCTTGCCGTAGTAGAAGAAGTCGCGGAAGCCCTGCGCGCCCTCGCCGATCGAGTCGGTGTTATAGTTGTTGTTGACAATTTGCGCGATGCCGCGCGCGATGGTCATGGTGCCCAGCGTGGCGATGAAGGGGGGCAGCTTGCAGTTTGCGACGAGCTGTCCGTTGAGGACGCCGACCGCGATGCAGCAGACGAAGGTGATGACGACCGCCGCCCACGGGTTGACCCCCTTGGTCATGAGGGTGGCGGAAATCATGCAGCTCATGCCGACGACCGAGCCGATCGAAAGGTCGATGTTGCCGGTGATGAGCACGTAGGACTGCCCGATGCCGATCATCAGGATCGGCGCGATCTGCCTAAGCAGGTTGCCGACGTTCTTCCCCGAGAAGAACATGGGGTTGAGGATGCCGAAGACGATGCACAGGATGACGAGGCCGACGGTGACGGTGACGACCTGCCCCATTCCGCGGATCGCGAAGAGTTTTTTCAGAGGACTCTGCTTTCTTTCCATATCGAACGCTCCCAACTATTCTTTCGTCACGCGGTGGCCGCGCGGTCCTTTTGCAGCTTGTTTTCAAAGCGGGTCGCATATTCGAGGACCTTTTCCTGGGTGGCCTCCCCGACCATCAGCTCCCCGGTGACCCTGCCGTCGCACATCACGATGATGCGGTCCGCGAACCCCATGATCTCGGGCATCTCCGACGAGACGAAGAAGACGCCGATGCCGTTCTGCTTGAGCTCGTTCATGAGGTTGTAGATCTCCACCTTCGCGGCGACGTCGATGCCGCGCGTCGGCTCGTCGAACATGACGACCCGGGAGTTGCGCGCCAGCCACTTGCCGACGACCACCTTCTGCTGGTTGCCGCCCGACAGGCTCGCCGCGTTGACCTCCGCGTTCGGGAGCTTGATGGTCAGGTTCCTGACCGTCCGGTCGACCATCTCCCGCTCCTTCTTCGCGTTCACCACGCCCGCGCCGTTGCAGAGGATATCCAGGTTCGGCAGCGCGATGTTCTCACGGATCGACAGCTTGGTGCACAGCCCGTCCTTTTTGCGGTCCTCGGGCGCGAGCACGATTCCCGCCCTGATCGCGTCCATCGGGCATTTGATGTCGAGGGGCTTTCCGTCGAGGAGGACCTCCCCGCCCTCCTTCGGGTCCACCCCGAAGATCGCCCGGGTGGTCTCGGTGCGCCCCGCGCCCATCAGCCCGGCGATGCCGACGATCTCGCCCTCGTAGATGTCGAAGCTCACGTCGCGGACCATCCGACCCGCGTTGAGGTTCCTGACCTCGAAGATCTTCTTCCCCCGCTCGCAGCGGACCTTGGGGAACTTCTCCTTGATCTCGCGGCCGACCATGTTGGCGATGATCTCCTCCATGTTGGTGTCCGCGAAGTTGACGCTTGTGATGAATTTGCCGTCCCGCATGATCGTCACGCGGTCGACGATGTGCTGCAGCTCCTCCAGCCGGTGGGAGATGTAGACGATGCCGCATCCCTCGTCCCTGAGCTTGTGGATGATGACGAAGAGGTCGTCGATCTCCTTGGAGGTGAGCGCCGAGGTCGGCTCATCCATGATGAGCACCCGCGCGTTGGTGGAGAGCGCCTTGGCGATCTCGACCATCTGCTGCTTGGAGACCGCCAGGTCCCCGACGACCATGTCCGGGTCGATGTCGATGTTCAGGCGGCCGAGGATCGCCCCCGCCTCCCGCTTCATCTCCCGCTCGGAGAGCACGCCCGATTTGGTGCGCTCGCGTCCGAGGAAGATGTTTTCGGCGACCGTCAGGTGCTGGCACATGTTCAGCTCCTGGTGGATGATCGCCACGCCCATCTCCTGCGCCTTTTTGGGGGTGAGGTCCGTGGTGATCTCCTGGCTGAAGAGCTTCATCGTGCCGCTGTCGCGGGTGTAGACGCCGCTCAGGACCTTCATGAGCGTGGACTTTCCCGCGCCGTTTTCCCCGAGCAGGGCCATCACCTCGCCCGCGCGCAGGTTGAAGGAGACGTCGTCCAGCGCCTTGACGCCGGGGAAGGTCTTGTTGATATGTTCCATCTCAACGATATAATCCTGCATCCAATCCACCTATCTTTCCCATGTCCGGGCTCTTGTTACGGTTTCAGTATAGCACCCCCCGCCGCGGACGGTAAGGGGGGCGGTTTTGGTCTTATGGGGGGGATTTTTTGAAGTTTTTATGCCTCATGTCCATATCCAATAAATCAGTCGATTCATTTTTGTGCAGTCTGACAAAGACATTCGCGGCCGCGCGCCCCTTTACGCATCCGGCGCGGGTTTTGTCCGGGCGGCGGGCCGTTTTCCAGGGCGCGGCGAGGGTCCCCGGAGAACGAAAGGCGGCCGCCCGGATGGGCGGCCGCCGAAGCGCCGGGGTTATTGCCCCGCCCGGAAGAGCGGGAATTCACTGCTGAGATACTCCCGTTTGAGCCTCCCCTGCTCGACGACGAGCAGGCGGTCGGCGACCGACAGGCAGTCGGAGATGCTCACCGCGAGCAGCACCACGGCGGTGCCGCGCGCCTTGACCTGGCCGATCAGGTCGATGATGTGGCGGCGCAGGTACATGTCAGCGCCCGAAAAGGGCTGCACGCAGAAGAGTACCCGCGGGTGGAGCAGGTGGGCGCGGTAGTAGACGAGGCTGTAGAGGGAGGCGGGCGAAAGGCCGGTGATGTCGGGGGCGTGGATGTCCGCCCCGACCAGCGGCTCGTATTCCCGCACAATGCTCTTGCGGATGGCGGAGTTGAGCCAGAGGGCCGGCTCCCGCCGGTCGAGCCAGAAGCAGAGGTTGTCCAGGTAGCTCATCTCGCGGAAGAGGGAGGTGTGGATGGGGTCCTCCCCGACAAAGCCGAGCTGTTTTTTGAGCCTGCGGGCGTTGCGCGCCCAGCTCTCGCCGCCCACGAGGATCTCACCCTCCTGCGGCTGCGCCCCCCGGCTGAGCAGGCGCACGAGGTCGGAGAGCACGGTGTTGTTCATGTCGAGCAGCACGACGCACTCCCCCCTGCCGGCGGTGAAGCTCATGCCGCGCATCTGGTCGGTGACCACCCCCGAAAGGGAGAGCGCGCCGTCGCGGGGGGCCTCCCCGTGACCGCCCGCGCCGCTGCCGCGGAAGAACTCGCAGGAGAACTGGAGCACCGTCTCGTCGCGGAAGTCGGGGCGGTCGAGCACCTTGAGCGCCTTGCCGTCCTCCATGAGGGTGACGCGGTCGCAGATGGTGAACGCCTCCTCGTGGTGGTTGCAGATGTAGAGGAAGCTCATCCCCTGCGCTGCGCAGTGGCGGAGCAGGCGGTGGATTTTGACGAGGTCGGCGGCGGAGATGAAGTTGCTGATGTCGCGGATGACGACGAGCTTCACCCCGGTCACGACGGCGCGCAGCAGCTCGACGACGCATTTTTCAAAGAAGGAGAGCTGGGAGACGGGCGCGCCCGCGTCGATCTCGACGCCGAAGTCGTCGGTGAACCGGCGGAGCTGCCGTTCGAGCACGCGCGGCTCGATCAGGTATTTTTTGAAGCCGCGGCGGAGCACGAAGATGTTGTCCGCGACGGTCAGATCCTCCACCAGCCGGCTGCGCTGCTCGATGACCGACACGCGGTTCATTCCCATCGAGCTGTGCTCGTAGTTGTTGACGAGCTGCTCCTGGAAGTAGACGTAGCCGTAGTGGATGGGCAGGTTCTGGCAGATCAGCCGGACGAGCGCCTCCTTGCCGTGGGAGTTGATGCACACCAGCCCCATGATCTCCCCCTGGAAGATGTGGAGGTTCATATTGTCCAATTGCGTAACGCCGTCGGTGATGCGGGTCACCCGCTCGAGCCGCAGGATTTCCTGTTTCATGGCTACGCCCCTTTGATCTTCACGTCGTGGGTGATGCGCGGCAGGTTGATCTCCACGTCGGTGCCGATGCCGACCGTGCTGAAGATGTTGATGCCGTACTCCTCCCCGAAGAGCAGGCGGATGCGGTTGTTGACGTTGACGATCGCGATGCCGCCCTTCTTCTCCCCGTCCGGCTTGACATAGTCGAAGGCGGGCTTGCCGAGCTTTTCGGTGAGCTCCCGCAGCCGCTCGGGCTCGATGCCGAGCCCGTCGTCCGACACGGTGATGATGAGGCGCATTTCGGTCGCCTCCACCTTGATGCGGATGCTCCCCTTCCCCACCTTGCGCTCGATGCCGTGGAAGATGGCGTTTTCCACGATCGGCTGGAGGGTCAGCTTGGGCAGGCGGTAGTTGTAGAGCACCTCGCGGTCCTCGTCCCCGCAGTCGACGGTCAGGCTCAGCCGCTCGCCGAAGCGGTACTGCTGGATGATGTAGTAGCTTTCGATGTTGTCGAGCTCGTCCTCAAGCGTGACGAGGTGCTCGACGTTGGAGATCGTGTAGCGGAAGAAGGTGGCGAGCGCCTCGGTCATCTCCGCGACGTTCGTCAGCCCGGCCGCGAGCGCCTCGCCGCGGATGCCCTCGAGGGTGTTGTAGAGGAAGTGGGGGTTGATCTGGTTTTGCAGCGCGAGGTACTGGGCCTGCTTTTTGGTGGCGGAGATCAGCTCGTTGGTATTGAGCTGGGCGCGCAGGCGGAGCACCGCGTCCTCCATCTCGGGGCTGAGCGGGTAGCGCAGGTCGTAGATGCCCTGCATCGTATAGCCGCCCACAAAGAGCTGGAGGATCTTTTTCGTCTCCTGGTAGGGCAGGAACACCCATTTGAAGGCCGCGTAGCAGAGCGCGGCGAACCCGGCCGCGCCGACGGCGGCGAGCAGCGCGTGGGCGCCGTCCCGCACCGCATAGACCGCCGCCGCGATCAGAAAGCAGCCGAAAAACGCCGCCGCCGCGAGGGTGAGCAGGAGGACGCGGTGGGAGAGGTAGCGGTTGAATTTCTTTTTCATATCGGTCCCCCCGCCTCAGGAATAGAGCTTGCGGAACTCGTTGGGCTTGAGGCCGGTAAACTTCTTGAAGCTCTGGGTGAAGTGCTTGAGGTCGTTGTAGCCGACCTGCTCGCACACCGCCGCGACGCTGAGGCTCGTCTCCTTGAGCAGCTCCTTGGCCTTGTTCATCCGCACCTCCGAGAGGTATTCGAGAAAGTTCTGGCCGCTCTCCTTTTTGAAGAGGGAGGAAAAATACGCGGCGCTGAAGCCGACCACCCCGCTCACCTCCTCGAGGCTCAGCGGGCTCCGGTAGTTCTGCTGGATGTACTGCTTGGCGGCGCGGATGGGGCGGCGGTCGGCCTGCCTGCGGTCGCGGACGACCGCCTCGAGCGACTCCCCGACCATCCGCGAGAGGGTGTCGAAGAGGGCGCCCGCGTCGGGGCAGAGGTCCGCCTCGCCGGTGAACCGCTCGTAGAACGCCTGCGTGTCCCCCTCGGTGAGCCGGTGGTTGCGCAGCAGCATGAGGTAGACGCTGCACGCGTCCGCCGCGAGGCGGAAGAGCTCCTGTCCCGAAGCCCCCGGCGCGCCGAACGCGCGGGTGCGCAGCGCGGCGATCGCGGCGGCGGCCCCGTCGGCGTCGAGCACCTCGAGCGCGGCCTCGAAATTCTTGCTGAACTCGGCGAGCAGCGCGTCGCGGTCGAGCGTTTCCGCCTCCTGCGCGCCGCCCTCGATCAGCTTGCCGGTCCCCTCGACCAGCCGCTGCGCGGCGGCCCGCTGGGCCGACGCGAGCGATTCCCCGATGCCGCCGATCTCCGCGGCGGGCGCGCCCAGCCCGATCGTGAGCCGCGCGCCGCCGAAGAGCGCCTGCTGGAGCAGCAGCTCGTCGAGCGCGTTTTTGAGCTGCTTGCGCACCGTCTTGCGCTCCTCCTCGGGGAAGTTCAGGATCCCGTAGGCGCGGCAGCCCTGCGTGCAGATCTCCAGGTCGGCGCAGCGTTCCTGAAGCGCGTCGCGCAGCGCCTTTTCCAGCCGTTCGGTCAGCAGCTTCATGCCGTCCTGGCAGAGGGCGTCCGCCGGGCAGTCGAGCTTGGCCACGAACATCTGGAAGCACCCGGGCGCGAAGTGGAAGTGGTAGTCCGCGTTGATCCGCGCGATGTCCGCGTCGGGCGAGACCGCGCCCCCCTGTAGGAGCAGGTTCGCGAAGAGCCCGGCGCGCAATTTGTCGATGTCGCTCTGGAGGGTCATCTTGAGCTGTTCGGCGCTCGTGAGCTGCTCGGTGCGGCGCAGGTATTTTTCCCGCGTGCGCAGGAGCGTCTCGATGAGGTCCGCCTTTTTGATCGGCTTTAGCAGGTAGTCGCTCACCCCGTATTTGATCGCGCTCTGCGCGTATTCAAAGTGCCGGTAGCCGCTCACGACGATGAAATCGAGGTCGGGCTTGGCCGCCTTGGCGCGGCTGATGAGCTCGAGCCCGTCGTATCCGGGCATCCGGATGTCGGTGATGATCAGGTCGGGGCGCAGCGTCTCCACGAGTTCGAGCGCCTCGATTCCGTTGTGCGCCACCCCGGCGACCTCCATGTCGAGCGACGCCCAGTCCACCAGGCTGCAAATGAGCTGGCAGACCTTCGCCTCGTCGTCCGCAACGATGACCTTCATCATACGCTTGTCCTCCCCCAAAACCGCAATTCCATTTCATACCAAGTTTATCTTATCCGCTTCCCTCCGGATTGTCAATCCGACAAAATCCGCGTTCTTTTTCTCCTGCAAAATAAAAGAGGCAAAGAAAAATGCGCCTGAAGCAGGGCCGGGCGCCCGCAAAAAGGCCCGGCGCTCCACGGAACGCCGGACCTTTTCCACCCGCGGCCTTTTGAAGGGCCGGCGGGCTTTTTGGCTTTGCGGGGATGAACGCCTTTAGGGCATAAAGTCGCGCGCGGCCGGAAGCCCGCAGGCGGGCGCGGCGGCCAGCACGGCGCGGGCGACGGCGCGCGCCATGACGCGCGCGGCCAGCGTGCCCACCACGTTGACGTCCGCGTCGACCTCCCCGACCGAGAGGGCGTAGACGCTGTCCCCGTCGGCGGTCGTGTGCACCGGCCGGATGGCACGCGCGTAGCCGTTCTGGGCCATCGCCGCGATCTTCGCCATCTGCGCTTTCCCAAATTTCCCGTTCGTGACGACGCACCCGAGCGTCGTGTTGCCGGTGAAGAAGTTCTGTTTGCTCGAATAGTCGGCAAAGAGCGCCTCCTCGCTGTCCGCGAAGGCGCTTTTGTCCGGGGCGAGCAGGCCCGCGAGCTTTCTGCCGCTGTCGGGGTCGAAGACGTCCCCCAGGGCGTTGACCGCGGCGACCGCCCCGACCTTCAGCTCCCCGAGCCGCACGGCGTAAAAGCCCTGCCCCGACTTCATCATCCGGGCGGGCCCGCCGAGCTTGCCGACCGTCGCGCCCGCGCCCGCGCCGAAATTCCCCTCGCGCGGGGCGTTTTTCTCCGCGTCGAGACAGGCGGCATAGGCCATTTCCGCGTCGGGGTGCGCGTCGGGCGAGCCGACCCCGAGGTCGAAGAGGCAGCTCTCGCAGACGAGGGGCACCGGGCGGACGCCGGTATCCACGCCGACGCCGCGCCCGGCGAGATAGCGCATCACGCCGTCCGCCGCGCCCAGCCCGAACGCGCTTCCCCCCGACAGGAGCACCGCGTGGATGCCCTCGGCGGCGGCGGTGGGCTGCAAAAGCTGGCTTTCGCGGGAGGCGGGGCCGCCGCCGCGCACGTCCACGCCCGCGGGCGCGCCCCGCTCGCAGAGGATCACGGTGCAGCCGGTCGCGGCCTCGGGGTCCTGCGCGCAGCCGATTTTGAGGTTTTCGATCTCTGTAATGGCAATTTCCTTCACAGGGCTTACCTCCCCGATTTGAGGAATTTCCGCAGCGGCGGGCAGATGAGCGCCGTCAAAAGGATGGCGGCGGCCAATTCGAGCAGGCCGTTGACGCCCACGATGGCCAAAAAGACCTGGCGCAGCGGCAGGGCCTTGAAGAAAAACCACAGGCAGCCGAGCACCCCGACCGTGTGGCAGACGGCGGCGGCCGCCGCCGAGATCCCCGCGGCAAGAGATTCCTTCCGGAGGAGCTTTTTGAGCGCGAGGAAGAGCGCACCCGCGATCACGCCGAGTAGGACGCGCGGAAGGATGCACATGACGATCGACTGGACCGGCGCGCCGCTGGCGGCCGGGGAAAAGAGCATGTCGATCGGCGGGGTCGGGGCCATAATGGCGCGGACCATGCTGATGAGCCCGAACTCGAACCCGAGCAGCGCGCCGCAGCCGGGGCCGAAGAGCACCGCCCCGAGGATGACGGGGATGTGCAGGATCGTGATGGACACCGGCGGGACCATGATGAATCCAAGGGGTGTGAAGCCAAGTACCGCCAGCAGTGCCATCAGCAGCGCATACTGCACGAGCCGTGCGGTCTTCCGGGTCGTCTGGGACATTGTCATTCGCTCCTTGCTGCTGCTCCCGGATGGGATGCAGCGCATGTTGTATTTATCTATTGCAGCGCAATAAATAGCAAAATCCGGACGGGGCTAGAATTTCAGGAGCCCGTTTTCGTCATAGCGGAAATTCGGGCCCCATGCAACCTCCCAGTAGTAGCCGTCCAAATCGGCAAAATAGGCGTGGTAACCGCCCCAAAAGACCTCCTGGGGCGGCTTTACGATCCTGCCGCCCGCCTGTTCCACCAGCGCGGCAGTCTCGTCGACCTGTTCGCGCGTCTCCACATTGTAAGCCAGTGTGATCCCCGCGAAGCCGTCCGTGACCGGAGGCGGGGCCGTCCCGGAGATGTCCTTTGCCAGAAGGTCCAGCGGGTAGAGCTCGAATTTGGTGCCCGGCGTATCGAAAAAGATGACCTCGGGGCAGTCCTCCGTGCAGTCGGTCCGGAAGCCCAGGCCGTCCCTGTAAAAACGGACGGCGGCGGCCATATCCCGGACCCCGAGGCAGATGCAGGTGATTTTATTCATCGCGGCGGTTCCTTTCTTCTCGCGGATCAGACGCTGTTTTTGCGCCAGGCGGCATAGAGGCCGTCGATGCGCAGGGTGCTGTCGACGGTGATTTCCCGCCGGCAGAGCGGCACGACCACGTCGGCTAGCGCGCCGCACGCGACGACCGAGGCCGTCGGGCCGGCGGCCTCCTCGTACCGCGCGATCATCCCGTCGATCATGCTTGCGGCGCCCAGCAGCACGCCCGACTTCATGCTGTCGACCGTGTTGGTGCCGATGACCGGCACCGGCCCCTCGAGGCTGATGTGGGGAAGCTGCGCCGCCCGGTTGCTGAGCGCGTCGAGCGACACCTTCACCCCCGGCATGATCGAGCCGCCGATAAAGGTGCGGGAGCGGTCCACCACCGAAATTTTCGTCGCTGTTCCGAGGTCGACGATGATGGCGGGCAGCGGATAGCGGTCCATCGCGCCGATGGCCGCGGCCACGAAGTCCGCGCCGAGCTGCGCGGGATTGTCGATGCGGATGTTGAGCCCCGTCCTGATGCCCGGCCCCACCTGGAGCACCCGTTCGGCCCCGCAGAGCTGGAGGGCCGCCTTGAGCACGGGCGAAAGCGGCGGCACCACCGAGGAGATGATCGCACCCTCGAGATCCTGCTCGCGCTGGCGGTGCAGGTGGAGGATGTGGTGGAAGAGCATCGCGTATTCCACCTCGGTTTTGTCCGGCTCGGTGAGGATATGGCAGACGAAGAGGCGGTTTTCCGCCTCGTAAGCGCCGATGGAGATGTTGGTGTTGCCCACGTCGACGGAAAGGATCATACGTCCGCCTCCTCCCGCCGGTAGGCGAGGATCGCGGTGACGCAGGCCACAGTGACGAGCGCGCAGCCGACCACCAGAAGGTATGGGATCGCGGTCATGCCGTAGAAGGCCGCGCTTCCTCGGTCGAGGTAGCAGAGCAGCGTGGTCGTCAGTCCGCACATGCCGAGAAAGAGCCAGACCGCGTCAAACACCAGCGATTTGCGGTGCCCGCCGAGCAGCAGCTGCTGCACGAGATACACAACCGGAAGGACGGTCATCGCGAGGGTGCGCAGCCACCAGGCCAGGCCGAGGGACGGGACGAGCGCCTCCGGCCCAAACCCGAAGAGCACGAGCAGCTGGAAGACGAGCGCCACGATCAGCGCGACCGCGCCGAAGGAGCCGAGCACCGTCGCGGCGGTCGCGCCCGCGCTGGGGCCCTCTTCCCCGCCGAGCTCCATGCCCGGCGCGCTGAAATAGTCCTCAAGCAGCGATTCGCCGCAGTAGCCGCACCGCCGCGCCCGCCCGCTCACCGGGCGTCCGCAGTTGGGGCAGGTCGCCATGTTCGCCATTTGCCGCACTCCTCCTCCACACGCCCGCCGCCGGGCGACGCTTCTGCCGCAATTTTATCACATCCGCCCCCCGTTTACAAGGGAAAACCGCCAGCCGTGCCCTCTGTACGCGCTTGTGAGATTTTACGCGCGGATTCCTGTTCAAACCCCTCCGCTTTGTGGTATACTGATCATAATGAGGTTGGATGTGCCGCTCAGGGAGCGGCGGTACTTGTCGGCGGCCGACCGACGGCGGTTTTGGATGTGCCGCTCATGAAGCGGCGGAGCTGCCGGGTCCCGCCCCGGCGGGCGGCCCCATTTCTTGTACGGACAAGAAATGGGGGAAAGAAGCCGCAGGGGGCCGTGCCCCCTTGACCCCCGTGCCGCCTCCGGTTGGCCTTCGGCCAAAGTCGGCGGCGCCCCGCCACGGATGAGCGAACGAGCCTACAGCATCCCGCCCGCCGCCGCGCCGCGGGCGCAATGCCTCTGCCCGAGAGTCTCCGGAACCGTACTGGAAATGCGCCTGGGGAGGCACGGTCGCTTTTGCGTGGCGCGCAGCGCCCACGGGGAGGCGGAAAACTGCGCGGCTACGCCCCGCACGCGCGCAAAGCGCGCGAACGCCCGTTCCGGGCGTTGTTTTCCGCCGTGCGTCCCTGGCGAGCCATCCGGCTTCGGTTGTTGGGAGCGCCCGCAACCTGAATTGAGCCCTCAGCTGGTGTACCCGTGGGGAGCGACGGCAGTTTGCGGGTACTGGCAAGGTACTCCCGGAGATTCCTAAGAACCCGGCGGAGGGTTCTTAGGCGGACTTTTGGTTCCTTTTCGTCCGTCCGAAAAGGAACCCGTGGCGCGCGGCGGAACGCGC
>NZ_DBMDHH010000045.1:0-23374 GCF_057433415.1 Anaerotruncus sp.
TTCTTGTAGCTGCCGCAGATGTAACAGTCCTGCTTGCGGTTCTTGTTCTGATACCGCTGCTGGTACATCACATGGCCGCAGTCGGCGCAGAACAGCATACCAGAGAACAGCCCCACTTCGTCATAGCGGTTCGGGCGTTTGCGCTGCTTGCGTAACTCCTGCACACGCTCCCATGTTTCCGTGTCAATAATCGGCTCATGGTGGTTCTCAAAAATGGCCTGCTTCTCAATGGGATTTTCTACGCTGTGCTTGGTCTTGTAAGAGGGCTTTTCCGTCTTGAAGTTTACCAGACAGCCGGTGTACTCCCGGTTTTCGAGGATATGAACGACGGTGTTCGTCGCCCATTTACACTCATAGCCGGGGTGGTAGCGGCGTGTGCTGCCTGTCCTGCGGTATTCCAGCGTCCCCGGCGTGGGGATTTGCTGTTCCGTCAGCATACGGGCAATCTTGGTCGGGCCGTTCCCCGCAAGGCAAAGCTGGTAAATCTGCTGGACAACCGGCGCGGTTTCCTCGTCAACGATATAGTTCTCGTCCTCGTCCATGAGGTAGCCATACACCGGCTTGCTGGTAACGGGCTTGCCGCTCATGCCTTTTGCTCTTTTAACTGCCTTGATTTTCTTGCTCGTATCTCTCACCAGCCATTCGTTGAACAGATTTCGCAGAGGGGTAAAATCATTGTCCATGCCGCCGTTTGCGCTGTCCACATTGTCGTTGACAGCGATAAAACGCACGCCCTTTTGAGGGAACAGCATTTCCGTGTAAAACCCTACCTGCAAGTAGTTTCGCCCTAACCGGCTCATGTCCTTGATACAGAGGTATTCCACATTCCCGGCTTCAACCTCTTTTATCATGGCCAGAAATCCGGGACGGTCAAAACAAGTGCCGCTGATACCATCATCCGTAAAGTGGACAGGGTTCGGAAAGTCATGCTGGGCGGCGTAGTCCTCCAACAGCTTCTTTTGGTTGGAGATGGAATTGCTCTCGCCCTGTAAATCATCATCACGGCTCAAACGCTCGTAAAGAGCGGTGATTTTCTCGTTTCTTCTCATTGCTTGCGCTCCTTTCTTCGATTTTAGGTTGTGTGTTCTAAGAGACTTCCCAACCACTTGATTAAGAAGTCTTTTAGAGCATACAACACCAGCAGCCAGCTTATATTTTTTGTACTGGCGCACGGCGAAGTGGTTGGGGTTCTCTGCCTCCAGGGCGTCAAACATCAGGTCAACAGGATTTTTGAACTCCTCGTCATCCTCTCGAACCTCCATCGCGTTAATGAACTCAATGAGAGTGGAGAAATTCTGTTCCTCCACCGGAGCTTCATAATGGATATACCCAATAAGGGCGCAATACAGTAGCGTCTCCGCCTTGACCCAAAAATCGTCCCCGGCCTTGCCCTCTCCCTTCGTATTCGCAATTAAGGTCGTTACCAGCTTCAAGATGTCCTTTTCACTGTGAATGTACGAAAAAGGATTGTAGTGCATCGACTTTTTGAAGTTGATGGTATTCAAAACCTTGATTCGATACGATTCATAAATGACCTTACCATGCTTGTTTTTCAGGGGCTTTCCGTCCTTGCCCAACTTTGGCGTTCCTCGCTGAAGCATCTTTCCGCACTCGACTAAAATAGTTCCCTTAGGATCGGTCACGACGTAGGAACTGTGCATTTGCATGAGATTGGGTTTAAGCCAGAAACGGGTTTTACCGGAACCGGAGCCACCAATTACCAGCACATTTTTATTCCTTGCCGTTTTCGGGTCTTTCGGGCGGCTGCTCATGGTCAGGCTTTCGGTTTTGGTCAGAATCACATTGTTCTGGAATACCGGGTCAATGTAGGGCGCGATGTCCTCATGGGTGCCCCAGCGGGCGGAGCCATACTCCATACCGTGCCGGTACTTCTTGGCGTTCTTGCTCTTGAGATAGACCGCCAGCCACAGGCCAGCACCGCAGCACAGCCCCACCAACAAATCCATAGGGTGCAGGCTGGGCCAGAAGCTTTGTAGCGCCCCAGGCAAAGCGGAGAAGAACGAGAGCAGTTTTTGAGAAGCGTCTACCCCCACAGCCAACCGCCACGCTTCACCGAAATTAGTGGCGAACAGCCCCATCAACAGATAGGGCAGATTCAGCAAAACGAGCTTTTTGATGTTGGGTTGCTTTTTCATCGTTCCAGCTCCTTTCGCTTGGTTCGATCCACAACGGCATTCTTCACCAGCTCCTTGAACTGCTTCAGCTTTGTCAGCACAGACGGGCGCTCCGTTTTCTCAGTCTTTTTGACCTTTTTGCCGGTGTACTCGGTAAATGCAGCGGTCAGCGCATCGGCATCCCGACCTTTGAAGAAGATCAGATACTTGGGCGGGGAACAACTGCAATCCTTTTTTACCGCATAATCCACCCCATATTTCCGGGCGATTTTTTCAAACTCCTTGATGGAGGGATCAGTAATCTCGATATTAGAAACACCCTGATTTTGACCTATAAGCTCTTTGACGGTCTGCTTACCGTGGGGAATGACAGGCGCATCCCGGCTTTTCTGCTTTTGCAGTTTTTTCTCTTTGAGATGGGCCATGTACTTGGTAACGGCGGCTTTGAGCAGCCTGCCGGTAAACTTTGTGCCGCTGACAACCAGCGTTAAAGTCCTGTTTTCTACTTCCTCCTGCATGGGTCATCGCCTCCTTTCCATGTTTTTTTGCAGGGGTGGCACATTGGCACTAAGGCGGGACCACCAGCCGCCGTAAATATTTTTTCATAGGGAACCTCCGTCAGCGCGGCTGATCGGAGCGATCATAGTACAGATTTCCCTGACGCACTTTGGCATGGCTGAGAATTTTGATATGCCCTTTCTCCTGGCTCTCAAGACTTTTCTGGTAGCCGTTATCCGTCAGAAACAGGCGGGTACGCTCGCCCTTCCAGCCGACAGGGGAATCATGGGAAAGCACATCGAAAATAATCATGTGCCGGGTGTCCTCGGCAAATCGTTCCAAGTCCATATACCCATGACCATGGTAATTCTGCGCTCCGGCTTTGAGCCGCATTTCCTCCATCAGCTGGCCTATGGTCTTATGCTCAGGCATGGTGTCCACCTCCTTTTCCACGTCCCTGACCCTTCACAGTGAGAATACCGTCCAAGGCGGTAGCTGTGATCCGCAGACGCTCGGCGGTGGCAATGTCATTTTTCATCGTCTCGTCGATGCCGTGACCGCAGACCACCAGCACATGAGAACGGCAAAGGTAATCATGCGCCATATCCATGCCGTCCTTGTGTTCCTGGGGGATTTCGTCCTTGAGGAAGGTGGGCAGAAACAGTACCGGACAGACCGGCGAATATCCGGCGTCATATACCTGGCGGCAGTAGTTGGCGGCATTCTCGGCATTTTCATACTGGCTGCTGCTCCAGGGAGCTGTGATGTAAGCAAGGGGTCGTTTCATGGCAAAATCCTTTCTCCCGGCCTTTCCGGGCAGCAAAAAACGGCTGTTTACCAGCCGCCTGCGTACATATCGTGATTGACCTGCGAGGTGTAGTGGTTGTTGATGGTGGTGGGTGCGTTAAACAGCACCGTCAGCAGGTATTGCTTCATGTTGCGAATTTCCGTGGTATTTTTCTTCAAACAGTCCATGACAAACTCGATATGGGAGCTGTCCAGCTTCAAAAACCGGGAACGCACGACCTCGTGAGGGAAGTCGCTGCCAGCGATCCGTGTGGTTTTTCGTTTGGCACAGACGGTCTCCACCATCAGCTCCACAATTTCATCCAGATCATCCCGATAGGTTCCATACTGCTGCTTGATGCAGTCATACTCGATGTTCTCTAAAATCAACTCCCGATAACTCTCTATCTCTGCAAGAGACATCGCATCCCTTCCTTTCCGTTCCGGCGGTCCTGCCGCCGCTGTTTCCCGGAAGGGAATGGAATCGGTACTTGATCCATGAGTAATTGATTTTTGAGTATTTGATTTCTCTATATTTAATTCTGCGGGCTTTTCCGTATCCGGTTTATCCAGATACGGGTTTTCCGTACCTGGTGAAGCCGTATCCGGTTGGGGCATATCTGGCTGCTTGGGCTGAGGCTGTTCATAAATCACATACTCAGTATCGCTGATACGACCATAACGGTCGCGTAGCTGGTGGCGCACGATATAACCGGCAGACTCCAGTTCCCGCAGCGCGCCGCCGATGGCGTCCACACCTTCTTTGCAGATTTTTGCAAGACCACGGGTGGTGTAGTTCCAGTCATCGGGCAGGGACAGCATCATGGAAAGCAGTCCTTTTGCTTTCAGGGACAATTTTTCGTTACGCAGGTGGTGGTTGCTCATTACCGTATAATCACGGGTTCTTTCAATCCGAAATACCGCCATTCCTTCACTCCTCTCTGATTTTGGGCATAAAAAAACCACAATCTTTCTTGAAAAAAGACTGTGGTGGTTCAGATGTTCTTCTTGTTCTTCCGGGGCCGGTAAGGGCGCTTGGGCATCAGCGGCTGGTCGAACAACGATTTATGCTCCGAAAACGGGAGGGCTTGCAAAACCCGGTCAATCTCGACGGATTCCATATCATGCTGTGATTGGCATTTTTCTCGAATCGCATTTTTAATGCTCTGAACAGTACACATATTCATTCCTTTCCTCTCATGGGGTATGTTTACGGGTGACGTTTCTTTTTCGGCTTAAAATCGAGGATATGCCCCTCGACTACACGGGCGTACCGCTTGATTTTGATTTCCCGGCGCTGCTGGCTGGCAAGGGCGGCCTGATACCCGCCCTCTGTGAGAAACAACCGCATCTCATCACCGGGGCTGCCGTAGGCGGTACGGGGATGCTGAACACTAAACTCAAGCATCCAGCGGGTGTTATCCTGAAAACGCTCAACGGCGAGAATGTTATGTCCTTTTAGCTCTCTGGCTGCAATATCCCTCATAGGCGGCTCCTTTCATCGTTCCTGATCTCTCTGGCGCTTGCGCTGCCATGCCTCCAACAGCTTAATAATGGTCTCCTGCATCCGTTGGGGTGTATAGCTCTTGGGAAAATACTTCCGCAGGGTGTCGGAGGTAAGCGTTACCTTATCAAGCTCACTTTTCTTCTCCTCGCTCATAATGGCGCGCATCACATCAATGGACAGATGCCCCTCCTGACTGAATTTTTTGAGCCGTTGAGCCTGAGAAAGAGAAGGAGTAGCCTGTTCGCTGTCCATCGCATCCAAAAGGTCTACCTGTTCTTCCTTCTTGAGAAAGGATAATTCATACGCCGGGTTAAAGGCGATTTTTTTCTCATCCACCATATCCATCAGTTCGGGGACCAGCTCCGTCAGGCGAATAAATCTCTTAATCTGTGATTTGCTATCTGGACTGTTCTCTGCGATTTTCTCTGCCGCAGTCAACTTCGGCCCAACTTGGGCCGAAGTTAAATCTGTCCTAGCTCCTTGATGTTTCATGGCATCCAGCTTCATCTTGTAGGCAAATGCTCTTTCACTGGGGAGCAGACTTTCCCTCTGTAAGTTGCTGTCAACCATAATAATCGTGGCGGCATCATCGTCCAGAGCACGCACAATGACCGGCATGGTCTCCTTTTCGGCCAACTCACTGGCCCGGTGCCGCCTGTGTCCGGCAACCAGCTCATACCCTCCGTTGGGGTCTGGGCGGGCAATCGCAGGAACCAGCACACCATACTGCCGGATGCTGTCTGCGGTTTCCATCATAGCCTCGTCATCCTTGACTTTGAATGGATGGTTCTGAAATGGATGCAGCTCAGACAGCGGAATTTCCATGACCCTTTCCCGCTGGGCGTCGGCACGGCTCTCCTCAGTGGAGAATAAATCATCTACCGATGCCAGCTCTACTTTTTTCGCGCTGCTTTTCAAGTTTCATCACCTCCTGCGTCAGATTTTTGTAGCCCTCGGCCACCTTGCCGCCGGGGTCATGGGCAAAGATGCTTTTCCCCTCGGCGCTGGTCTCCTTTGCCCGGACAGAGTGGGGAATCTCTGTAGCGAATACTTTAATTTTGCTGCCATAGGTCTCCCGCAGCAGGGCGGCGATCTCCTTGGCAAAGTTGGTACGATTGTCTACCATCGTCAGCAAGATACCGTCAATCTGGAGCTTGGGGTTGATTTGCCGCTTGACCTTGCTCACCGTGGAAAGTAACTGCTCCAGCCCTTTGGCGGGCAGATACTCTGCCTGAACGGGGATTATGATCCTGTTGGCGGCAGCCAGCGCATTGACCGTGAGCATCCCCAGGGAGGGCTGACAATCAATCAGGATATGGGAATATTGCCCCTTCAGCGTGTCCAGATATTGCCGCAGGATGGTCTCACGGCTCATGGCGTTCACCAGCGATACCTCCATACCGGACAGCTGGATGTCGGCGGGCATCAGATCCACACCCTCCGGGTGATGCAGGATGCCCTCGCCGGGGTGAATCGGCTGATCGGTCAGGATGCGCCCCATTGCATCAGAGAGCGTAAAGGGCAGTTTATCCGGCTGGGGATGGCCCAAGCAGATGGTAAGGCTGCCTTGCGGGTCCCCGTCGATCAGCAGCACCTTTCGTCCGGCCTGCGCCAGCCCTATTCCTAAGTTCGCACAGGTCGTTGTCTTGCCAACGCCGCCTTTCTGGTTGGCGATGGCAATGATTTGCGTGTTCATGGACTTCACCTCATTTCTGAATGTTGATATTTCTTCTGGAAATAGAAAAAGCCGCCACTTCAAAAATGAAAAGTGACGGCTCTTTCTAATCCCGGAAAGCCAAAAGCGCCCAGCAGAAAAAGCTGAGCGCTCGGCATTAAATTTATTCTGTTTTGTTCAAATTAGGTCAAATCATCTCAAACTAACCAAACGAAAAACGCACCAGGAAGGAGCTGTAAAACCACCCTTCCAGACAGCAAAAATCAGCCTGCGGTTGTCCTATTTTTTAACCACTTGGCCCTCTTTTTACCCCCATTTTTGCCGGTTGTCCTATATTTAACCATTAAAAATTGGGTGAAAATGGCTCTCGTTATATCAAATCAAGTCAAACCATATCAGACCCTATGGGTATAAGAAAACCCCGGAAAACCTTGATTTTCCGGGGTTTTTGAACCATTTTGATACGGTTTGAACAGCTGATTATCTCTTGCTGAACTGAGGTGCACGACGTGCAGCCTTGAGACCGTACTTTTTGCGCTCCTTCATACGAGGGTCGCGGGTGAGGAACCCGGCCTTCTTGAGGATCGGGCGCATCTCTTCGCCGTTCTGGAGCAGCGCGCGGGAGATGCCGTGGCGGATGGCGCCGGCCTGGCCGGAAACGCCGCCGCCCGCAACCGTGCACACAACGTCGAACTTGCCGAGGGTGTCTGTAAGGTTGAGCGGCTGACGGACAATCAGCTTGAGGGTCTCAAGGCCGAAATAGTCGTCGATGTCACGGCCGTTGATGGTGATCGAGCCGGTGCCGGGGTAGAGCCTGACGCGGGAAACGGACTGTTTCCTTCTGCCGGTACCGTAAAAATAAGGTCTGCCTTCGTACATAATCGTTAATTCCCCTTCCTTACAGTGTCCACGCCTGCGGCTTCTGCGCGGCATGCGTATGCTCCGCGCCACGGAACACGCGGCATCTGGTGAGCGCTTTACGGCCAATGACCGTGTCGGGGACCATGCCCTTGACGGCGAGCATCATCGCCAGCTCGGGGCGCTCCTTCATCAGCTTGCTGTACTGGACCTCCTTGAGGCCGCCGATCCAGCCGCTGTGACGGCGATACATCTTCTGATCGAGCTTCTTGCCGGTCAGGACGGCCTTCTCCGCGTTGATGATGATCACATGATCACCGCAGTCGCAGTTGGGCGCGAAGATGGGTTTATGTTTCCCGCGAAGGATCGACGCCGCAACAGCAGCGGTGCGCCCCAGCGGCTTGTCGGCAGCATCAAGGATATACCACTTGCGGGTAATTTCTGCTACCTTCGGCATAGTTGTAGACATACCTTTTCCTCCAATATTCTTCTTCTAAATCCGGTTTGCATTTCGCGACAATTTGTATTATAACCCGCGCCCCGCGCCCTGTCAACACTTTTTTGCGGGTTTTTTAATTTACAAATGACACGCTCTGTTTTTCGCCTGTTTTCTCTTTGGTTCTCCCGTATCCTCCGGATGCAAATCACATTTTCCCGGGGACGGGAGGCGCTCAAATCACTTCGCTCTCTTTGGGGACGATGATCGCGGCGATGATGTAGGCGATGAGCCCGGGGCCCATCAGCGAGATCAGCACCCATCCCAGGCGGATGAGCGTCGCGTCGACGCCGAAATAATCCCCCAGCCCGCCGCACACCCCGGCGAGCATGCTGTTGGTTTCCGAACGGTAAAGCTTTTTCATAGTTCCTCCTAACTTCCCCGGCGCGCCGGGGGCAGACGGTTTTGGCGCGGACGCGCCGTCAGATGATCTGGAAGAGGTAAAACTTCAGATAGTCGGTCTCCGGAACGTTCCAGAGGACGGGGTGGTCGGGCGACTGCTGGCGCGCCTCGATCTGCCGCAGCTGCACCCCCGCGTCGCGCGCGGCGGAGGCCAGCATCCGCCGGAAGCGGCCGTCGGTCATGAAATGGGAGCAGGAGCAGGTCGCGAGGTAGCCCCCGCGCGGCAGCAGCTTCATCGCGCGCAGGTTGATCTCCTTATACCCGCGCTCCGCGCGGTCCACCGTTTTGCGACTCTTGGTGAAGGCAGGCGGGTCGAGAATGATGAAGTCGTATTTCTCCGCGCCGCCCTCCAGCGCAGGCAGCAGGTCGAAGACGTTCGCCGCCTTCGTCTCGACGACCCCGTCCAGCCCGTTGCGCCGGGCGTTTTCCGCCGCGAGCGCCACCGCGTCCGCCGAGACGTCCACCGCGCACACATGCGCCGCGCCGCCCGCCGCCGCGTTGAGGGCGAAGGAGCCGGTGTGGGTGAAGCAGTCGAGCACCCGGCGGCCGCGCGCGAGCTTCGCCACCGCCCGACGGTTGTATTTCTGGTCGAGGAAAAAGCCCGTCTTCTGGCCGTTTTCAAAGTCCACGCCGTAGACGATGCCGTTTTCGGTGATCTCGGTGCGGGTCGGGCCGCCGTCGCCGCCGAACCAGCCCTTGCCCTGCGGAAGGCCCTCCAGCTCGCGGATGGCGGCGTCGTTGCGCTCGTAGACGCCGCGGACGGCCTGTCCGTCCCGCTCGAGCACCTTTTTGAGCAGCGGGAAGAGCAGGGGCTTTATCCGCTCGACGCCCGCCGAGAGCGTCTGCGTCACGAGCACCTCCCCGAAGCGGTCGACCGTGAGCCCGGGGAACTGGTCCGCCTCCCCGAAGATCACCCGGCAGCAGGAGGCGTCCTCCCCCATCACCGTTTTGCGGTAGTCCCACGCCCAGCGCAGCCGCCGCTCCCAGAACGCCTCGTCGAACCGGTCGTTGGCGTTGCGGGAGAGGATGCGCACGCGGATCTTCGACCGCTCACTGATAAAGCCGGTGCCCAGGTAGGCGCCCTTATCGCTTACCACGTCGATCAGGCCGCCGTTTTCACAGCCGCCCTCGATCCCGGTGATCTCGGTGTCGTAGACCCACGGGTGGCCTTCCTCAATCGATTTCTGCGCCTTGCGCGTGACCGCAGCCCGGGCGAATGGTCTGTTTTGCTTCATGACTTACTCCAATCGGTATATTTTATACGTTTATTCTCTGTATGTAATAACTTTCATCCGGGTCGCCGTAGTGCAGCATGAAGGTGTGGCAGTCCTCCGGTACCGCGAAAAAGAGCTGCCCCGTAGTCACCGTCCGGTCGGTGTAGCGCATCCCGTCCACATCGAGCGGCGTGAAGGGGGCCGGCAGGTCCGCGCCGTAGGGCCACAGCGAACGCCCGCCGTCCTGCCCCACCCGCACGAAGGGCGGCTGGAAGAACTCCCGCCCGAAGGCGTCCGCGTCGGTGACCTCGGCGGTAAAATCGATAAAGATCGCCTTCTCGCCCGGCAGCAGCAGGCTTTCCAGCCCGGCGGAGCCGGCCGGGCCCGCGGAATTGACCGTCAGCGTCACGCCCTTGGACGCGCCGACCTCCGTCCCGTAGGTAAAGCTCGCGAGCGCCGAGAGGTCCGGCGCGGGCGCGGCGAAAGGCTCCGAGCCGGCCGCGTCCCCCTCGCCGGGGGCCGGCGCGCCGTCCTCCCCGCCAAAGGGCTCCGCGGGGACGGAGCCGTCCGCTCCGTCCTCAAAAAAGCCGTCCGCCGCCGGTGCGGCGGGCGCTTGCCCGTCGTCCCAGTCGTCCCACACCTCCCAGTCTTCCCACTCGTCCAGCGCTTCAAGCGAGGCGGCCATCGCCTCCCGCTCCGCGCGCGCCACGAGCGAGGCCGCGGCCGAGGCGGCCGCCGCACCGCGCTCCTGCCGTTCCCGGGCCGCGTGGTAGGCCGAAAGGCCGCCGACCAAACCGCCCCCCACCATGATGAGCACGAACAGGAAAATGCCCGCCGCAACCTTCCAGCGGTTGGACCGCTTTTCCTGCCGGGTGGTGGGCGCCGTGTAGGTCGTCCATCCGGGCGGCGGCGTGCCGGGGGCCCTCTTCGGCTGGCGGTAGGTCTGCCAGCCCCGCCGGGGCTGCGGCTCCGCCGTCTCGGCGCTCGGCGCGGCCGCTGCGCCCTCCGCGCGGGGAAGCTGGTTATGCGCCCCGCATTTGGGGCAGAGCTCATCCTTGTCGTAATCGTAGACCTTTCCGCAGGAACCGCATTTGATCCGCATAAGGCCACCCCCTCCAGAAAATTTCCCGATACCGGCCGCGCCAAACCCCGGGCGGACCCGGCGGCCCTTCATGCGGCGGCCACAGGCGGTGCGCGTCATTCGCGCGCGGGACCCTCCGTCCGCGCACCCGCCGGCGCGCGGAAGATGAGGTTGGCCAGAACGACCGTCAGCGCCGCGACGACCAGATTTTGCGGCAGCAGGTTCCGGCGCAGGGGACCGCCGCGCAGCGAAAGAGCATTGAGCAGGCTTCCGCCCCCGCCCGCAAGCAGGTCGAGCTGCTGAAGCGTCGAAAAAGCCTGCGCCAGACTCAGCAGACCGAGGGCTCCCACCAGCACCGCCAGAAAAACCCACAGCGCGCATTTGGTTCCCCTTCCGAGGCTCCCCCAGCCGGGGCCGTCCGGATAGAACCACCGCACCCGGTCGAGCACAAGCCGCGTGATCAGCAGGGGAAGCGCCGCGCCGGCGGCGCTATAAAACACCGACACGGCGGCGAACACCGGAGCGCTCCACGCCGCATCGGAAAAAAGCAGCGCGGCGACGGGGGCGGTCAGGGCCGACAGCGGCCCCAGGCAGAGCGGGTTCAGCGCGGCCAGCAGCAGAAAGGCCGCGAACGTCCGCGCGCGCCCCGCCGGGCGGCGCAGCAGCCGGGTGATCACCAGCGCGAGGGCGAGCGCGTGCAAAAGTCCGAACGGCCGCAGGAAACGGGCGAACTCCTGCAGGCGGGCATAGACGCCCGCCTGATCCATCCACGCGGACAGGGAGCCGATCCCGAACGTCCCGGGCGGGTAGATCAGCCGGGTTAGCAGCGAACGAACGCCCGCCGCCGCGAGCAGAAGGCAGGCGGGCAGCACAAACCGCCGCGCCCAGCCGGGCAGCGTCTCCCATCTTTCCGCCGATTGCAGCCGCATGGCGCTTCCTCCCCTTTCATCCGCGCGCCCGCCGGGGATGGCGCCCCGGGAGGCCCGCCGTTTTATCCGAATACGATTATGATACCACAAGCGCGAAGCGCGCGGTGGGATAATTGGCCGCTGGGGCGGGAGCGAGCCGCAGCGAGCGGACCGCCCCGGCCATAAAATGGATCATAGCCGCTCTGTGGCTATTATACCATACGCAACGAAAAAAGGGGACGGATTTCTCCGTCCCCCGCGGCTTTATTCCGCCTCTTCGCGCGCGGTCACCGCGATCGACAGCTCCCGCAGGCTCTTCTCGTCCACCTCGGCGGGGCACTGGGTCATCAGCTCGCTCGCGTTCTGCACCTTCGGGAAGGCCATCACGTCGCGGATGGAGGATTTCCCGAGCATCAGCATTACCAGCCGGTCAAGGCCGTAGGCCATGCCGCCGTGGGGCGGCGCGCCGTATTTGAAGGCGTCGATCAGGTAGCCGAATTTGGCGCGGGCGCTCTCCTCCGAGAAGCCGAGCGCCTCGAACATCCGCTCCTGCAATTCGGGGGTGTTGATCCGGATCGAGCCGCCGCCCACCTCGCAGCCGTTGAGCACCATGTCGTAGGCGCGCGCGTGGCAGGCGCCCGGGTCGCTCTCGAGCTTGTCGAGGTCCTCGAACGCCGGATGGGTGAACGGGTGGTGCTTGGCCACATAGCGGCCCTCCTCCTCGCTGTACTCGAAGAGCGGGAAGTCGGTCACCCACAGGAAGTTGAATTTCCCCTCGGGGATGAGGCCGAGGCGGTTTGCCAGCTCGACGCGCAGCGCGCCGAGGCTGTCGAACACCGTCTGGTTATTGCCGTCCGCCACGATGAGCAGCACATCCCCCTTCTCCGCGCCGAGCCGGCCGCGGATCGCCTCTTTTTCGGCGTCGGTGAGGAACTTCTCATAGGAGGAGGTCTCCGCGTCGGCCGTCAGGCGGGTGTAGGCCAGGCCCTTGGCGCGGTAGGCCTTCACAAAGTCGACGAGCTTGTCGATCTCCTTGCGGGAGAGGTGGTCGGCCGCGCCCTTGACATTGAGGGCGCGCACGCTGCCGCCCGCCTCGAGCGCGCCTTTGAACACCTTGAATTCGCAGCCGCCGAGCAGGTCGGAGAGGTCGCAGAGCCCCATGCCGAAGCGGGTGTCCGGCTTGTCCGAGCCGAACCGTTCCATCGCCTCGTCGTAGGGCATGCGCAGGAAGGGGGTGGGGATCCCGACACCGAGCACCTCCTTGAAGACGTGCGCCATGAACCCCTCGTTGACCGTCATGACGTCCTCCTCGTCGACGAAGGACATCTCCAGGTCGATCTGGGTGAACTCGGGCTGGCGGTCGGCGCGCAGGTCCTCGTCGCGGAAGCAGCGCGCGATCTGCATGTAGCGGTCGTAGCCCGACAGCATGAGCAGCTGCTTATACTGCTGGGGGGACTGGGGCAGCGCGTAGAAGCACCCCGGGTGCACCCGGCTGGGCACGAGGTAGTCGCGCGCGCCCTCGGGGGTGGACTTGATGAGGGAGGGCGTCTCGATCTCGAGGAAGCCGTTTCTGTCGTAGTAGTCGTGCGCCGCCTTGACGATCTTATGGCGCATCAGAATGGCGTGCTGCATCTCGCTGCGGCGCAGGTCGAGGTAGCGGTATTTGAGCCGCAGCTCCTCCTTGACGTTGGTCTTGTCGGTGATCTCAAAGGGCGGGGTCTGCGCCTTCGCGAGGATGCGCAGGTCGCTGACATAGAGCTCGACCTCGCCGGTGGGCAGGTCGGGGTTGACCGACTCGCGGCGGCGGACCTCGCCCTTCGCCATCAGCACGAATTCCGACCGCACCGTCTGCGCCCTGGCGCGCAGCTCGGCGTCGGTCCGGTCGTCGAAGGCGAGCTGCACGATTCCCGTGCGGTCCCGCAGGTCGATGAAGACGAGCATCCCCTTGTCGCGCGCGCGCTGCACCCAGCCGCAGGCGACCGCTTCCCTCCCGATGTCCTCCGCGGTAAATTCTCCGCAGTATTTGGTGCGTTTCAGTCCCTGCATGGTATCCATCATTGATCCCTCGTTCCTCATTATTCCGGCATGCCGTCCGGCGCGGCGTCGATCACCGCGTCGAGCATGTTGTGGTAGACGTATTTGAGAAAGCCCTCCGCGTTGAGCGGCACCTCGGCCGCCTCGCCGGTGTCCATCCGCTTGACGCGGGCCCTGCCCTCCGCAAGCTCGTTGTCCCCGATGATGCAGCTGTATTTCGCGCCGAGCTTGTCCGCGTATTTCATCTGCGCCTTGACGCTGCGCCCCACGGAATCGCACTCGGCCCAGAACCCCTCGGCGCGCAGGCCGGCGGCGAGCTCCACCGCCTTGAGGGAGGCCGCCTCCCCCATGCTGCCGATGTAGATCGTGCAGTTCCGCTCGGGCGGGAACGCGCAGCCCTGCTGCTCCATGACGAGCAGCAGCCGCTCGAGCCCCATCGCAAAGCCGACCGACGGGGTGGGCGCGCCGCCCAGCAGCTCGATCAGCCCGTCGTACCGCCCGCCGCCGCAGACGGTGCCCTGCGCGCCGATGCCGGTCGCCACGAACTCGAAGACGGTGCGGGTGTAGTAGTCGAGCCCGCGCACGATCGTCGGGTTGACGGTATATGCGACGCCCATCGCGTCGAGGTCCTTTTTGAGGCCCTCGAAGTGGGCGCGGCAGTCGCCGCAGATATAGTCGAGCACCTTGGGCGCGTCCTTCGCGATCGCCGAGCAGACGGGGCTCTTGCAGTCGAGGATGCGCATCGGGTTGCGCTCGAGCCGGTCGCGGCAGGTCTCGCACAGCTCCCCAAGGTGGGAGGCGAAGTAGGCTTTGAGCGCCTCGTGGTATCTGGCGCGGCACTCCGGGCAGCCGATCGAGTTCAGTTCCAGCCGCAGGCCGGTGACGCCGAGCGCGTCGAAGACCGCCTTGGCCACGCCGATTACCTGCGCGTCCGCCACATGGGAGGCCGCGCCCGCCATCTCGACGCCGAACTGGTGGAACTCCCGCAGGCGGCCCGCCTGCGGCTTCTCGTACCGGAAGCAGTTCACCAGGTAGCAGAGCTTGAGCGGCAGCGCGCCGCCGAGCATCCCGTTTTGCAGGATCGCCCGCATGACCCCCGCGGTCCCCTCGGGGCGCAGGGTGATCGAGCGGCCCGCCTTGTCGTTGAAGGTGTACATCTCCTTCTGCACCACGTCGGTGGTGTCCCCCACCGAGCGGCTGAACAGCTCGGTGTGCTCGAAGGTGGGGATGCGGATCTCCCCGAAGCCCCACAGCGCCGCGACATCCCGCGCCGTCTCCTCGAGATACTGCCACTTGCCGCTCGCGGGCGGCAGCACGTCCTGTGTGCCGCGCGGCGCGTTCGTCAGATATGCCATTGCGTTTCCTCCTCAGATAGACGGCCTTTTATCAGATCATTGCCCGTGTCCGGGCGGCTGAATCCGTCAAAACCTCCGTAACATCATAATACGCCCCGGCGCGGCCTGTCAAGCAAAATTCGCGCCCCGCGTCATCCGCGGCGGCGTTTCCGCTCCTCCAGGAAGGCCGCCAGGCAGGAGACCGCGAAGGCGACGAGCCCCGCCGCCAGAAAATAGAGCGCGCAGTGCAGCGCCAGCGGCGGCCAGGTGTCGTTGTAACGCCCCGGCATCGCCAGCCGGGGGATCAGCGCGCCGCCGAGCATGATGCCCGCGCCCACGCCGGGTCCCTGCCTGAGCGCCCGCCGCAGCGCCTGTTTTCGTTTTTCCTTCATCGCGATGCCTCCGCCCGTAAAAAATCAAAGACCCCGTCCCGGCTGCACGGCGATGCCGTACAAAGGGACGAGGTCATACCGCGCGGTGCCACCCTTGTTGGGCGCGAAAGCGCCCCGCTCAAGCCCCTTTAACGCAGGGGAATACGCGCCTTGCGGCGGGCTTCTCGGGCGTCTTCGCCGCGGATTTCCGACGTGGGCGCCTCTCACCGGCCGCGCCCTCGCTGTCCGTCCATCCGCGGTTACTCCTCCCGCATCAGCGCCTGTAACGGTATGGCGGTTCTACCGCTTGGGGGGATTGACGATATTGCGCCAGTCGAGGTCGCCGCGCTCGAGCGCGTGGATGAGCGCCTCGGCGGTGGCGATGTTGGTCGCAACGGGAATATTGTGCACGTCGCACAAACGCAGAAGCCCCGCCTCGTCGGGCTCGCTGGGCTTCGCGCGGATCGGATCGCGGAAAAAGAGCAGCAGGTCGATCTCGTTGCAGGCGATGCGCGCCGCGATCTGCTGGTCGCCGCCCTGCGAACCGCCCAGAAAGCGGAAGACCTCCAGCCCGGTCGCCTCGGCGACGAGCTTTCCGGTCGTGCCGGTCGCGCAGATATTGTGGCGGCTGAAGACGCCGCAGTAGGCGATACAGAACTGGACCATCAGTTCCTTTTTGGAGTCGTGTGCGATCAAGGCGATGTTCATTGGCGTTCCTCCAAGCCCCTCGTCAGTTTCGTTCTCTCTTCTCTGTAAACGGGCCGCCCTTCTTTCTGTCTGTTTGGCCGGGCGAAATCCAATTTCTGACAGTCTAAACCATCAAGATACATTATACCACCTATTGGACCAGTAAATCAATATAGTTCCCTAAAATCCTTTGTGCAAAATTATCAAATATTATTTTGGATACATTCGACAAATTGATGTTTTGACCGATAGCCACCGGGGTGACAAGCCCCTCGTCGAACGGAAGCACCGCGATGAGCTGCGCGCAGACCTGGTCGATCAGCCAGTCGAGGTCGGGGATGGGTCGCAGCTTCACAAAGTCGCGCGTGAGCAGGTTGACGCACAAACGGATATCCTCGACGCCCGCCGCGTCGAGCGAATCGGACACCATCCGCCCCGCGCGCGCGGACACCGCGTCCGCCGCCGAGACGATCACCGCCCGGTCGGCGCAGGCCGCGAAGGCCGTCAGCCGCACCCGGTCGCCGCCGTCCACCTCGATCAGGATGAAGTCGAAATGCTCCTCCAGCGCCGCCCGCAGCTCCCGGCAGGCCGCGCCGTCGATGATCGGCTGCAGATCGAGCGGCGCGCAGAGCAGCCGGACGCCGCAGGCGTCCACCATCGCCTCCCCAAGCTCGCACCGCCGCTCGAGCGCGTCGGCAAGGTCGAAGACCACCCGGTCCTGCGCGCCGAGCAGCACGTCGAGGGAACGGTGGGAGCCCTCGATCAGCAGCACCTTTTTCCCACATGCGGCCAGCGCCGCCCCCAGGTAGGCGCACACGGTCGATTTGCCCGCGCCGCCGCGCCCCGAGGTCACCAGGATCACCTGTGCCATGCCGATTCCTCCCTTTTGTCAGGGGAGCAGCTCCCCGTAGTTGGTCGAGGACCCGCCGGTCCGCGAAAAGAAGTACGCGTCGAAGACGTCGCGCGCCACCGGCGCGATCTGATAGCCCTCCCAGCCCTTTTCAACGACCACCGCGACCGCGATCTCGGGGTCCTCGGCGGGCGCGTAGGCGATGAACACCGAGTTGTAGAGTCCGTCGCCCCGTTCGGGGGTGCCCGTCTTGGAGGCGACGGTGATCGGGTAGTTCGCGAAGGTCGCCCAGGCCGTGCCCGTCCGGGAGGCCGCGACCATGCCCTCGCGCACCGTCTGGAACGCCTCGGGCGCGTCGACCTCGTCCACGACCTTGGGCTCGTGCTCGTAGACCGTCTCGTCAAAGGTGTAGGACTTGACCGATTTGAGCACCGTCACCTCCATGCGCTTGCCGTTGTTGCCGAGGGTGGCGGTGTAGTTGGCGAGCTGGAGCGGCGAAAGCAGCGTCGACTGCTGGCCGATGCCCGCCTGGATCACGTCGCCCGGACGCCACTGGGGGTCGTCCGCGTAGGCGGGGGAGGCGGCCTTGACCTCCGGCGAGGCCACCTGCCCGATGTTCTCGGGCAGCTCGATGCCGGTCGGCACCCCCAGCCCGAGCCGCGCGGCGTACTCGTCGAGCGTGTCGATGCCCATGTAGTAGGCCGCCTCGTAGAAGAAGATGTTGCAGGAGCCGCGGATCGCGTTCACCACGTCAACGTTGCCGTGGGCGGATTCGCAGTGGGGGGTGTATTCCGGCGCGAACCGGTTGTAGACGTAGGTGCAGTTGTAGAGGGTGCGCGGGGTGATCGTCCCCGACGCGAGCGCGCCGAGCGCAACCGCCGGCTTGAAGGAGGAGCCGGGGGTGTAGGCCGCGTCGAGCGCGCGGTTGAAGAGGGGCTGGTTCTCCCCCGCCGCGATCTGGTCGTAATCCCGCTGGTAGGCGGACAGGTCGTAGGAGGGGTAGGTCGCCAGCGCGAGGGCCTCCCCCGTCTTGCACTGGATCACGGCGACCGCGCCCGCGCTCGCCTCCTTGCCCTTGCGCTCCTCCTTGGTGTCCTGAAGGCGCCGGATGTTGCTTGCGAGCGAGTCCTGCGCGACCTTCTGGAGCTGGGAGTCGAGGGTGAGCACGACGGTGTTGCCCGGCACCTGCTCCTTCTCCTCCACCACGTCGATCACGTCGCCCGACGAGTTCATCGTGATCCGCCGGGTCCCGTCGATCCCCTTGAGCTGCGACTCAAAGGCGAGCTCCGCGCCCGACTTGCCGATCACGTCGTCCATCTTGTAGGTGCGTTCGCCGATCTGTGCGGACACCGAGCCGTCGGGGTTCTGCACCTTGCCGGCCGCGTCCCACTGCTCCTTGTAGAGCGGGCCGGTCTGGCCGATGACGTGGGGGGCCACCGTGCCGCTCACATACTGGCGGATGGTGCTCTCCACCACGTCCACCCCCGGCAGCTCAAAGCTGCGCTCCTTGATCTTGGGGACCGTCTCGATCTTGATGTCGGTCGCGAAGGTGTAGGGCACCGACATCGAGAACCCGCGCCGGTCCATCTCGTAGCGCACCCCCGCGATCTTGCGGAACTCCCCGTCGGCGTAGGGGACGGGGTCGTCCTTGTCCCCGTGCTCGAAGAGGCCGTATTTCTCCTTGAGGCGGTAGACCACGTCGTCCGCCGTCGCGTACTGGGCCACGCCCAGCGCGTTTTTGAGCCGGGCGATCTCCGTCTCGTAGGCCTCCCCCGGCTTGAAGCGGAAGGGCGCCTCCGCCGTGAGCGGCAGGTTGTCGATCCAGTCCTCGTCCGCCGACTCCATGATGCGGATCAGCCGCAGGAGCACCTCGTTGGTGGTCCCCTTCTCCAGGAAGGCCATGTTGATCACCACGTCGCGGCCGATCGTGTTGACGGCGAGCGGCCGCCCGTTGCGGTCGAGGATCTCCCCGCGCGCCGCCTTGATCACCTGCTCGGTCGTGCGGACCCGCTCCATCTGGGCGGCGAGCGACTCCCCCTCGACCACCTGGAGCTGCATGAGGCGCAACGAATAGAGCAGCAGCACCACAATCAGCACCACCGTCATGATGATCATCCGGTTTTTAGCGGTTGTTTTCATCCGATTCTCCCTTGGGACGCGGGGTCAGGCCTCCATACGCCCTTCAAACCAGGCGTGGACCGCGGTGTACAGGTAATAGACCAGCGGCGACACGGCCACGGTATAGATGACGCCGGGCAGGACGTCGTAGACGAACACCATCCACACGTGGTCGTAGCCCCACATGACGTAGTTGAGCAGAAAGTCCAGCAGCCCGCGCGCGAGCATCACGGCGGAGAGCAGCAGGACAAAGTTGATGACGCCGGGGCGCAGCAGGTAGATGACCAGCAGCCCCACGGCCGTACAGGCGGCCAGCAGGATCATCGCGTTGAAGCCGACGAGCGCGAAGCCGCCCAAATCGCAGAGGACCCCCGCGAGCACGCCGTAGAACGCCCCGGTGAACTCCCCCTCGTGCATGGCGACGCAAACGGCCGCAGGAATGACAAAGTTCGGCTTTACGCCGAACACCGTCAGAAACCCGGGGGTGGTCTGCAGGATGTAGAGCAGCACCATCACCACGATATAAGTCGCAAATTTGGCCGTGCGGAACCACTTTTTATTGTTCATTCCGCGCCTCCCTGCCCCTCGAACGACTTGATGACCATCACGTCGGTCAGGCGGCGGACGTCGGCGAACGGCTCGATCTCCGCGAAGAGGGAGATGTCGCCCGGCGCGTTGTCGATGCGGGTGATCTTGCCGATCAGCAGCCCCTGCGGGTAGAGGCTGTCCCCGATGCCGGAGGTCACGACGATGTCCCCCGGCGCGGCCCCGCTCTCGCGGGGCAGGTAGTTGAGGCGGCACTTCCCGTCCGCCGCGAGGTCGACCGAGCCGGTGACGATGCCGATGTCGCGGGTGCGCACGTCGCGCGCGCCCACGTCGATCCACACGTCGAGGATGGTGACCACCTTGGAGTAGTTGACCCCCACCTCGCGCACCACGCCGACCAACCCGTCGGCGGTGACCACCGGGTCGAGCGGCTCGATGCCGCTGAGGGAACCGCGGTCGATCGTAAAGGAGTAGAAGCGGTCGTCCGGGTCGCGCGCGACCACCGACGCCAGCTCGACCTCAAAGTCGGGGTGCTCTTCCCGGAACTCGACGTCGAGGTACTTGCGCAGCTCCTCGTTTTCGTGCTTATACTCCTCGTAGTTGACCGCCTGGCGGCGCAGCTCGTCGATCTCGGCGCGCAGCGCCTCGTTTTCGGCGGCGATCTCGTCGGCGCGGACATACCGCCGGAAATAGCCGCTCACCGCGCCGGAAATGCTGGAGGAGAGCTTCTGCAAGGGCGTGACGACAACCCCGGCCGCCTGCGAGATGGCCGGGGAGAATCCGCCCGTCCATGCCGCCTGCAGCATGAACGCCAGCAGCAGCACCAGCACGACGAGCAATATCTTGAACCGCTTGCTTTTGAAGAAGTCTCCCAATGCAGATTCCTTTCCCTGCCGCGCTTAGTAGGATTTCGCGTCGTCCGCGAGCAGGTCGCGCAGCCTGTCGATGTCGTCGAGCACGCGCCCGGTGCCCATCGCCACGCAGTCGAGCGGGCTCTCCGCGATATGGACCGGCATGCCCGTCTCCTTTTCGATCAGCTGGTCGAGCCCGCGCAGCAGCGCGCCGCCGCCCGTCAGGGTGATGCCGTGGTCGATGATGTCGGCCGACAGCTCGGGCGGAGTCTTCTCCAGCGTGGTGCGGATCGCGTCGAGCACCATCGACAGGGGGTCGGCCAGCGCCTCGCGGATCTCCTCCGAGGTGATCTGGATGTTCTTGGGCAGGCCGTCCATCAGGTCGCGGCCCTTGATGTCCATCGTGGCCTCCTCCTCGAGCGGGAAGGCCGAGCCGATGTTGATCTTGATGTCCTCGGCGGTGCGCTCGCCGATGAGGAGGTTGTATTTGCGCTTGATGTACTGGATGATCGAGTTGTCCAGCTCGTCGCCGCCGACGCGGACCGAACGGGATGCGACGATGCCGCCCAGCGAGATCACCGCGACCTCGCTGGTGCCGCCGCCGATGTCGACGACCATGCTGCCGGTCGCCTCGGCGACGGGCAGGCCCGCGCCGATGGCCGCAGCCATCGGCTCCTCGATGATCGAGACGTGCTTGGCGCCCGCCTTGAAGGCCGCCTCGCGCACCGCGCGGCGCTCGACCTCGGTGACGCCGGACGGGATGCAGATGATGATGCGGGGACGCGCGAGCACCGAGTTGTTGCACACCTTGCGGATGAAGATCTGGAGCATGGACGCGGTGATGTCGAAATCGGCGATGACCCCGTCCTTGAGCGGGCGCACCGCGACGATGCTGCCGGGGGTGCGTCCGATGACCTCTTTGGCATCCTGCCCGACATAGCGGACGGTGTCGTTGCGGGTGTCGACCGCCACAACCGACGGTTCGCGCATGATGATGCCCTTGCCCTTCATAAAGATGAGGGTGTTGGCGGTGCCCAGGTCAATGCCGATGTCCTTTGAAAACATATGGATACGTCCCCCTTGTATTGTTACGGAAAACCCGCACGATGAATCGAAATGTGTCGCAAAAGCGCGTTTTAACAGGTTCTATTATACCTTGCGGGGCCGGGTTGCACAACAGCTAGTTTGTTAATAATTCGGTAATTTTGCGCCGAATGATTTGTAAAACCTGCCAATCCTTGTATAGATCCCATGAAGCGGCAGGCCCATCACGGTGAAGTAATCCCCCGAGATCCGTTCGATGAACCGCGCGCCGTAGCCCTGAATGCCGTAGGAGCCCGCCTTGTCGAAGGGTTCCCCCGTCGAAAGGTACCACGCGATCTCCCCGTCGGTCAGCGGCGCGAAGGTCACGCCGGTGCACTCGTGGAAGCACTCCTCCCGCCCGCCGCCGAGCAGCGCGACCCCCGTATAGACCTGGTGCGTCCGCCCCGACAGCCGCCGGAGCATCCCCGCCGCGTCCGCCGCGTCCCGCGGCTTGCCGAGGATGAGCCCGTCGATCGCCACGACGGTGTCCGCGCCGATCACGAGCGCGCCGGGCGCCTCCGGCGCCACCGCGCGCGCCTTGCGCAGCGCGAGCGTCCGGACCGCCTCGTCGGGCGCGATGCCCTCAGGGAGCGTCTCGTCCGCCTCGGACACCCGCACCGTAAAGCGCGGGAAGAGGAACCCCAGCAACTCCTGACGCCGTGGGGACTGGGAGGCGAGGACAATTTCAGCGCCCGGATTCTCCGGGAAGCCCTTCCCCGCCATGTTTTCCATGCCGATCATGTCTTTGCCGTCCGTCATCAAGATGCATCCTTTTCACCGTGTATTTGTAGCCGAAGAGCGCGCCGATAAAGCAGAGGATGTGCGCGACCGTCACACCGATCTCAAACCCGAAGGCGATCTTGATCACCGACAGGTCGAGCACCATCGGGTTTTCGACCGGCAGCCCGATGCTTCTGCCGAACGCCAGCCAGGACAAAAAGGGGATCTGCTCGGTCGCCGCCGCGATCAGCGCGCCGACCACCAGCGCCGCCACCAGCCAGAACGCGCCAAGAACCGTCTTTTTCATGCTGTCACTTCCTTGATTCGCCGCTCGGAGAGCGGCGCAGCTTTCGCGGGAGCTGCCGCCCGCGGGCGGCTGGGGCTCTCCCTGGGTTTTCCGACCGAGGGTCGGAGGGTTTTTTCGCGCCCCTTCGGGGCGCTTCAGATGTGCCGTCTGCGGCGGCGGTTTTCGATTTGCCGCGCTGCGCCCGGCGGGGCTTATTTCGCGCCCCTCTGGGGCGCTTTAGATGTGCCGCCTTCGGCGGCGGAGATTACCGGGTCCCGCCCCGGCAAGCGGGCCGACTTCTTGCGCGCCCAAGAAGTCGGCGGAAGAAGGGCGCTCAAGGGGGGCTCACTTGAAGAAGGCAGGGCGCAAAGCTCGCCCCCCTTGAGAATCCCCCCACCGCTCACGTCCATTCAGCCGCGGGTAGAAGGCTGGTGCCGCTGCACCCAACAATCCTGCTGTCGGAAGACTCGCAGTGACACCCGGCGGAAAACAACGCCCGTTCCGGGCGTTCGCGCGCTCTGCGCGCGTGCGCGGCAAAGCCGCGCAATTTTCCGCCTCCCCGTGGGCGCTGCGCGCCACGCAAAAGCGGCCGTGCCTCCACGAATGCACTTTCGGTACTGCTCCGGAGACTCTCGGGCAGAGGCATTGCGCCCGCGGCGCGGCGCCAGGCGGGATGCTGAACACCCGCCAATTGATCCGTGACAGGGCGCCGCCGACTTTGGCTGAAGGCCAACCGGAGGCGGCGCTGGGGTCGCAGGGATTTGGCCGCAGGCCATCCTTATAGAGAATCCGGCCCGCAGGGCCGGGTCCGCGCAGCGGACTCAAGCCGGGGACGCGGGGCGGAGCGCCCGCGACTGCGGTCCGCAGACCGCGTTTCGGAGGCCAACCGCCGAAGGCGGCTCTTAGGCCGGAGATCGGCCGTCGCGCGTAGCGC
>NZ_DBMDHH010000046.1:0-22435 GCF_057433415.1 Anaerotruncus sp.
CTTCTCAAAGGTCCTCCCGGCAAAGTTTCCTTTGCTGGTTTCGCTTTTGTATCCGGAGATACTCAAATTCTTTTCAAGGGTGATTCCCCCAAAACTTCCGTTTCGGGTTCCTCGTTTCTCTTCTCTCGTTGTTCATTTTTCAAGGTGCTGTTTTCCCGCCGCAAGGGCGTTTCCCTCAAGCGGGACTTTTAGTTTAGCATGGAATGGACAAACTGTCAAGCGGATTTTTCTCGAAAATGACGGTTTTTTTACCACACACTTCTTTCCACAATTTCTCCACCGGCCCACGCCCGCGCCCCTCGTCGATTTTTCCACTTTTTCAACACGCGCATGTTGAAAACATTTTTTCTGGCAGTCTTTGCCGCCGGTTTCATTATTGCCCGAAATTCTTGAAAAAATCCATAAAAGAATTGCTTTTTTCAAGAATTGTTGGTATAATAATCGTCAGCGGCCCAAGCGGACCGCAATATGCGCCCGTAGCTCAGCTGGATAGAGCGTTAGACTCCGACTCTAAAGGCCGTGCGTTCGAATCGCATCGGGCGTACCACAAAAAACAGCCAGTCATTTGACTGGCTGTTTTTTGTAGTACCGCCTGCGGATGTCCTTCCCCTTCCGCGGGCGGCCGTGTTATGATACTATTATATAAAGTATCCCGCGCCCCAGAAAATTGACGGAGGTTTTACCCGATGAAAAAGGTGAAGATTACGGTGCTCAAAACGACCCTTGACAGGGAGCTCGCCGCCGAATACGGCGTCGAGGGACTGTCGGCCTGCCCGATGATGCGGGAGGGCCAGGTCTTCTACGCGGACTACGCAAAGCCGGAGGGCATGTGCGACGAGGCGTGGAAGGCGGTCTACCAGTATGCCTTCGCGCTGGCGCACGGTGCCGGGGAGGGGCTCTTCTACTACGGAGACTGGATCCGCAAGCCGGGCGTCGCCATCTGCAGCTGCAACGACGGGCTGCGGCCGGTCATCTTCAAGCTGGAGGCCACCGGGGAGGACTTGCGAATCGACTATGAGCCGGTCCGCTGAACCGCCCCGCGCGGCGCGCGCAGACACGGAACAGAAAAAACAGGCTCCCGGCCGTGGCCGGGAGCCTGTTTTTTCTGAGCTTTTGGCTGAAACGATGCGCATATTCGATCATTTTTGATCGCCAAAGCGAAAACACCCTGCCTCTGATCAAGATCGCCGCCGAAGATGGCGTTTACATGTGGCTTTTGATAAAATGTGAACTGGAAGAAAGCGCCGCTGCTCGCATCTGCGCAGCGGCAGACGATAGGCGAACCGACAGAAAGGACGGCATGGGGATTATGGGACGATTCTATGACGAAGACATCAAAAAAAGCCCGCGCATCGACCGGCTGATCAGCCACCTGTACGCGAAGATGCCGGTGATCGAGGCGGACCGGGCGGTCCTGCTGACCGAGAGCTACCGCGAAACGGAGGGGGAACCGGTCATCCTCCGGCGCGCCAAGGCGTTCCTCAAAATCTGCCGGGAGCTGCCGATCACCATCCGGCCGGAGGAGCTGATCGTCGGGAGCAACAGCATCGCCCCGCGCGGCTGCCAGGTCTTCCCCGAGTACTCGTGGGAATGGCTTGAAAAGGAGTTCGACACGGTGGAAAAACGCTCCGCCGACCCCTTTTACATCTCCGACGAGACCAAGCGGCGGCTGCGGGAGGTCCTGCCCTACTGGAAGGGCAGGACGACCAGCGAGCTGGCCACCTCCTACATGGCCCCCGAGACGCTCACCGCCATGAAGCACAACATCTTCACCCCCGGCAACTACTTCTACAACGGCATCGGGCACTTTACTGTCAAATACGAGGAGGTTCTGGAGATCGGCTTCGCGGGCATCCGCGACCGCGCGGCGGCTCAGCTCGCGGAATGCGGCCTCGGCGACCCCGACTACGCCTCCCGCGTCAGCTTCCTTGAGGCGGTCATTCTCAGCTGCGAGGCCGCGAGCGAATACGGCCGGCGCTATTCCGTCCTCGCGCGCGAGCTGGCCGGGCGGGAGACCGACCCGGCGCGGCGCGCCGAGCTCACGCGCATTTCGGAGGTCTGCGCGCGGGTGCCCGAACAGCCCGCGGCCTCCTTCTACGAGGCGTGCCAGTCCTTCTGGTTCGTACAGATGCTCCTCCAGACGGAATCCTCCGGGCATTCGATCTCGCCCGGACGGTTCGACCAGTACATCTATCCTTACTATAAGGCCGACCTCGACGCCGGGAAGATCACGCGGGAATCCGCTCAGGAGCTGCTCGACTGCATCTGGGTCAAGCTCAACGACCTCAACAAGGTCCGCGACAAGGATTCCGCCGAGGGCTTCGCCGGGTACAGCCTCTTCCAGAACCTCATTGCCGGCGGTCAGGACGCCGAGGGTAACGACGTCACCAACGACCTCTCCTTCATGTGCATCGAGGCGTCGATGCATGTGCGCCTGCCCGCGCCCTCCCTTTCGGTGCGGGTGTGGAACGGCACCCCCAACGAGTTCCTCATCAAGGCCGCCAAGCTCACCCGCACCGGCGTGGGCCTGCCCGCCTACTACAACGACGAGGTCATCATCCCCGCCCTCATGAGCCGGGGGCTCACCGTCGAGGACGCGCGCACCTACAACATCATCGGCTGCGTCGAGCCCCAGAAGGCGGGCAAGACGGACGGCTGGCACGACGCCGCCTTCTTCAACATGTGCCGCCCGCTCGAGCTCGTCTTCACGGGCGGCCGGGAGAGCGGCGAGCTGGTCGGCGTGGAGACGAAGCCGATCTCCGAGATGCGCTCCTTCGACGAGTTTTACGACGCCTACCGGCAGCAGATGGACTACTGCATCAGCCTGCTGGTCAACGCGGACAACGCCATCGACCGCGCCCACGCCGAACGCTGCCCGCTGCCCTTCCAGTCCTGCATGATCGACGACTGTATCGCGCGCGGCAAATCGCTCCAGGAGGGCGGCGCGGTCTACAACTTCACCGGGCCGCAGGGCTTCGGCATCGCGAACGTCACCGATTCGCTGCTCGCGGTGAAAAAGCTCGTCTTCGAGGACAAAAAGCTCACCCTCGAGGAGTACCGCGAGGCGCTCCGCAAAAACTTCGGCCGCGGTCTCGGGACCCGCGAGACGGAGGACCTTGTGGCCCAGGTGGCGGGCGGCATGGCCGCCGCCGGCCAGCCGGTGGGCGAGGCGGAGATCCGCGCGATCTGCGAGGCGGTCCGGAAGGACACGGTTTCCCCGGCGGAAAAGGCGAAGTACGACCAGCTGCTCGACTGGATCGACGAGCTGCCCAAATACGGCAACGACGTCCCCGGCGTGGACGCCTTCGCGCGCGAGGTGGCCTACCTCTACACCAAGCCGCTCCAGAACTACCGCAACCCGCGCGGCGGCATCTTCCAGGCGGGGCTCTACCCCGTCTCCGCCAACGTGCCCCTCGGCTCCCAGACGGGTGCCACCCCCGACGGCAGGCTCGCCAACACCCCGATCGCCGACGGCGTGGGCCCCGCCCAGGGGCGCGACACCCACGGCCCGACCGCGGCCTGCAACTCGGCGGCGCGGCTCGACCACATGATCGCCTCCAACGGCACCCTCTTCAACCAGAAGTTCCACCCCTCCGCCCTCAGCGGCATCGAGGGGCTCCAGAAGTTCGCCAGCCTCATCCGCGGCTACTTTGACCAGAAGGGCATGCACATGCAGTTCAACGTCGTCAGCCGCGAAACGCTGCTCGACGCACAGGCCCACCCCGAAAACTATAAGAGCCTCGTCGTCCGGGTGGCGGGCTACAGCGCCCTCTTCACCACCCTCTCCAAGTCGCTTCAGGACGACATCATCAGCCGGACCACCCACGGGTTTTAACGAAAGGAGGCGCCGATATGGACGCGGACTACCGCCGCCGGACCGGGCGCATCTTCGACATCCAGAAATATTCCATCCACGACGGCCCCGGTATCCGGACGATCGTCTTTCTCAAGGGCTGCGCCCTGCGCTGCCAGTGGTGCTGCAACCCCGAGTCCCAGTCGCATGAGATCGAGACGATGACCGTCGGCGGCAAGGCGAAGGTCATCGGCCGGGACGTTTCCGCCGAGGAGGTCATGGAGGAGGTCCTGCGGGACTGGCCCTATTTCCGCCGGTCGGAGGGGGGGCTCACCCTTTCGGGCGGGGAGTCGCTGCTCCAGCCGGAGTTCGCGGGGGCGCTCCTGCGCATCGCCAAGGAGTCGGGCGTCACCACCGCGCTGGAATCCACCGCCTTCGCGGATTTTGCGGTGATCGAGCGGGAGATCCTGCCCTGGCTCGACCTCTTCCTCATGGACGTCAAGCACGTGGACAGCGCCAAGCACCGGCGGTTCACCTCCCAGGGCAACGAGCGGATGCTTGAAAACGCCCGGCGGATCGCCGCGGCGGGACAGGCGCTGATCATCCGTGTGCCGGTCGTCCCCACCTTCAACGACACGCCCGCCGAGATCGCGGCGATCGCGCGGTTCGCCTCCTCGCTGCCCGGGGTCACGCGGCTGCACCTGCTGCCCTACCACCGGCTCGGCCAGGACAAGTACGAGCGGCTCGGCAGGCGCTACCTGCTGCCCGATCTGCTGCCCCCGCCGCAGGAACGGATGGAGCTGCTCGCCGAGACCGCCCGCGCCGCCGGCCTGACGGTGCAGATCGGCGGCTAGGCCGTGAACCGGATTCCCGGGTAGCCAAGCGCCTCCTCCTGTGGTAAAATCGAAAGGGAACCCAACGACACGCAGGGATTTTGAAGGAGGCGCGCATGTTTCACCCGATCGAGCTCGACCGCTGGGAGCGGAAGGACACCTTCCAAAACTTTATGGACCTCGACTGCAGCTACAGCGTGACGCAGGACCTCTGCGTCACCCCCTTCCACGCCCACGTCCGGGCGCGCGGGCTGCGGTTTTACCCGGCCTTTTCCTGGGCCGTGCTGTATGCGGTCAACCGCCACAGGGAATTCCGAATGGGGCTGGACGGTGAGGGGCGGCCCGGCTATTATGACGAGATCCACGCGGAATACACTGTTCTGGACCGGCGCACCGGGAATATGGACAGCCTCAACACCGCCTACCGCGCGGCTTTTTCGGAATTCTACGCCGCGATGGCCGCCGACCTTGAGCGCTTCGAGCATGACGGGACCCGCACCGTGAGCCGGGAAAATTCCGTCCTGCTCTCCTGCGTCCCGTGGTTCACCTACACGGGGCTCTCCTTCCACATGAAATCGAACCTCTCCTTCCTGCGGCCGATGTTCGTGTGGGGAAGGTACCGGAGGCAGGGGGAGGAGCTGCTGATGCCCTTCACCATTCAGGCCCACCACGCGGCCGCGGACGGATACCACTGCCACCTGCTCTTCGCGGACCTCGAACGGGTCCTGCGCGAGCCGGAAAATTATCTGAAATAGGTTTCCGGGAAAGGGCCGGGGCCCCGCGAACGCGGGGCCCCGGCCCTCGGCGTATCCGGAGACCCGCCGGCCAGCGGGAAACGTCCCGCCGGCGGCGGCTTCCTTGTTTTTTTCGGCCGTCGGGCGCCCTGTCCGGCGGCCGGTTTTTGTTGACTAAAATCCTGCATATTGTAAACGGAAACCCGCTTATTCGCATCAAATGTCAACTCAATGTAAACGCACGAAAGGAATAATTTAACATAAGAAGAACGTTCTGTAATATTTCTTTCCAATCCCTTCCATGTCCTTTACAATCGCACTTTTTCTGCTATATTGGATTTCTGGGAGGGTGCGCGGATGGCAACAATTTTGATAGTTGACGACGACCGGAAAATATGCAGGCTCGAAGACATCTACCTGCGCAGCGAGGGGTTCGACACCCTCGTCGCGCGGGACGGGTTCGAGGCGCTTTCGATCATCGGCCAGAAGCGGGTCGACCTCATCGTGGCCGACATCCTCATGCCCAATCTCGACGGGCAGGGCCTCCTGCGCGCCCTGCGCGAGCACTACATCGCCACGCCGGTGCTCATGATGACCTCCAAGTCCGCCTTCGAGGACAAAAAGCGCCTCTTTGAGTGCGGGGCGGACGACTATATGGTCAAGCCGGTCGACCTCGAGGAGCTCGTCCTGCGCATCCGCGCGATCCTGCGGCGCTACAACATCAGCAACGCGCGCCAGCTGCGCATCGGGGACACCATCCTCGACTATTCCAGCCTCGAGGTGCGCGCCCCCGGCGGAACCCTCACCCTGCCGCAGAAGGAATTTTACCTGCTCTTCCTGCTGCTCTCCTACCCCGGCCGCATCTTCACGCGGCAGGAGCTGATGGACGAGCTGTGGGGAACGGATACCAACACCAGCCCCCGCACGGTGGACGTCCACATCAACCGGCTGCGCAGCCGGTTCGCCGGACGGGAGGATTTTGAAATCTCCACCATCCGGGGGCTGGGATACAAAGGCGTCATAAAGGCGGCGGTGAGATGAAGCGCGTCGGTTGGAAGACCCTGCTGCTCCCCGGGGCGCTGACGGCCTTCTTTGGTGCGATCGCCGGCCTTCTGGCCGGGCACGGGGAGGACTGCCACCCGGCATGGACCTTCCTGGCGGGCGCCCTGCTCTCCGGGTGCGCCATGCTGGGCTGCTATCTGGCGGGGGTCCGCCGCCCGGCGACGCTCCTGAGCGACGCGGCGCAGCGCATCCTCGCGGGGGACCTCTCCGCGCGGGCGAAGGCGCCCGGCTTTCCAGCCGACCGGGAGCTGGTGCGGCTGACCGAAGAGTTTAACGAGATCGCCCACAGGCTGGAGGAAGGCGTCTCCTGCGGACAGGATACTCTGCCGGTGCTCTTCCACGAGCTCAAGGCGCCGCTGGCGACGATCGGCGGCTACGCGCGGCTGCTCGAAAAAAACCTCCACCCCGAACAGAACCGGGAATTCGCGCGGATCATCCACGGCGAGGTCGAGGAGATGGCGGGGCTGGCCGACAGCCTGCTTCTGCTCTCCCGCCTGGACGCCGGGCGCCCGGAGCAGCCCCCGGAGACGGTCGACGTCGCCGAGCAGGTGCGCCGTGCGTTCACCGCGCGCGAGCCCCGCTGGCGGGAAAAGGAGCTTACGCTCGCCCTCTCGCTCGGAGACGCGAAGGCGCGTGGCTACGGCCCGCTGCTCGCGCACGTGTGGGGCAACCTCGTGGACAACGCGGTCAAGTATTCCCCCGCGGGCGGGACGATCGAAGCGTCGCTGTGCGAGCGGGAGGGCCGCGTCCGGTTCGTCATCCGGAACGGGGGCGCGCCCATTCTGCCCGCCGACCTGCCCCGCGTTTTCGAGCCCTTTTATCGCGCGGGCAACGGCGGCGGGGAGTCCGGACACGGGGTCGGGTTGGCGCTGGCACGCCGCATCGTGGCGCTGCACGGGGGCGAGATCACCGTGGAAAGCGGCGAAACGGAGGGCACCGCCTTCACCGTGACGCTGTGAGGGATTTTCTCCACAAAGTTGATACAAATTTATCACACAATCTCCATAATTCCATCACCGTTTGTGCATATTTATTGTTATTTTCTGTACCAAACGCCAAAATTTTAGGCCCGTTTGGTGCAATTTACAAAAATAGTTACAAAACGGTTACAAAGCCAATTGATTCCTTCTCACGGCGCAGGCTATAATTTGACTGTCAGGTAAGGCTGGAGAGGCGACCCTGAAAAAACAAAATCAAAAGATCACGAATTTAGGAGGAGATTTACCGATGAAAAAGTTACTGGCGGTCGTTCTGGCTGCTGCGATCGTGCTTTCCCTCGGTGTGGTTTCTTTCGCTGCTTCCAATGATGCGAAGCCGAAGGCGACCGTTACCACTTATATCAAGGCGACTGATACCGAGACCACGACGACCGTTCCGATTATCGCTGACTACGATACCGCGAACGAGGTTACCGATCTCGTAAAGCCCGGCTCGACCGTCTATGTCAAGGTCAGCAATGGCCTCGAGGACAAGGACAACTTCAAAGTGAAGTTTGACAAGGGCGACGACAACCCGAAGATGATCAAGAAGATCTCCATTGCTGAGAAGTCCATTCTTGGTAATCCGCGTAACACTGTCATCAAAGTCGAACTGAACGACAACACGACTGATTCCGAGTACAAGGTTTCTCCGTCCGTCACCTTCACCGCGAAGGATAAAGACGTTCCTTCCGGCGCTGATAAGTTCCAGGCTGGCGACAAGATCACTGTCGAGCTCAAGTTCTGGATCGGCAACGTTGAAGAAGGCGCGGATCAGGATTACATGGCCGGCGATGACGGCGTGGTCCTGAAGCCCACCAAGAACGAAGACAACGAGATCAACTGGGAAGATGAGAACAACACCATCGCGACCCTGAAATTTGTTGGCGACGACGACGGCAAGTACTTCTATCCGAAGCTCTCCACCAAGTGGGAAGATGCGGACTATGCGGAGTATTTCGCTGACCAGGACGCGTTCATCTTCAACTTCACCGGCGCTAACGGCGGCAACACCAAAATTGCTTCCACCAGCCGTGCGACCCTCGAGCTCTACAACCCGTACTATGATTCCGACGAGGACGATCTGAGGGTTGAGCCGGAGAACGTCGTGATCTACATGGTCGGTGATGACGGTTCCATCAACGATGTTACCGCTTCCTTCAAGGCTATTGAGACTGACGATGGCGACTATGTCTTCCAGACCAAGACCCGTGAGCTTGGCGTCTACATCATCGCTGAGAAAGCCTACGCCACCGACGCCGGTGATGTCGAGGCTCCTGCCGAGGACGGCAAAGCGATTCCGGACACCGGCATCTGGGCCTAATTTTTAGAACCTAGCCAATTGAACGAACGGGTGACTCTCCACACCCGTTCGTTCCTCCATTTGAAGGCTTTAAGAGCGTTGGAGGACGCCCTTTGGCGATAGAGAGAAAACTGATCAAAACTATTCTAAGGAGGAAATTTACCAATGAAAAAGATTCTTGCATTGGTGCTGGCGCTTGCGACCGTGTTGAGCCTTTCGGCGGTTGCATTCGCTGATAGCAAAGTTTATCCGACGACTGCGCTTAACGATGACGGTGAAAAGTATGACAATGTTGTCACCATCGGTGGTGGTAAGATCGTCAGTGATGCGATTGCCCCTGATACGACTTTTTATGTCCCGGTCGGCGGCAATGAAGAGGACACCATCACGCTTGATGATGGCAAACAGGTCCAAATCAAGTACTTGGTTGACAAAGACTTCTTTAAGTTCTCCCCTGACAAGGATACCAACGGGAAGCTTGTTAAGAGCATCACCTTGGTGACCGATAAGGGCTTCGATGGATTTTATCGCAACGCTTACATCAAATTTGTGCTGGCGGACATCACCGATACCGATGAGCACAAGACCGATGGCACCATCGAGTTCAAAGCGAAAAAGACTGCTGCTGATGACAAAGATGTCAAAGACAAAACTAAGAACACCTATGAAAAGGATAGCAAGCTGGTTTGGGACTACAAACTGTGGGTCACCAATGAGGCTGTTGGCAACGACGATAACCCGGACGTTGGCGACCGCGTCTACATGGATCCCGATAAGAACGAAACCAACACCCTGGTCTGGGGCGACGACCGCGCGGCCCTCAAGTTCGATTCCGACGACGACGCGCGCAAGTTCTATGCGCGTCTGTCCACCTCGAACATGAGCGACATCTATGCCGAGTACGGCGATCCCGCCGACGCCGACCTGTGGTTCTATGACTTTGTTGGCCATCCGACCGTTCCCGCGACCTCCAAGGCGACCCTGACCCTCGGCATTCCGTGGGATGATGACGACGACTACACCCCCGATCCGGAAAACTGCTTCATCTATGAAGTGGATGCCGACGGCTATCTGGTCGACGTCACCTCCAAGTTCTCCTACTCCGAGGACGACGAGGAGATTCCGGGCTGGTCCATCCGCACCCGTCAGCTGGGCACCTACATCGTCTCCGACACCGAGCTCGATGTGACCGTTGACGAGCCGGAGACCTCCGAGCCCGCCGATGTTGAGACCCCGAACTCCGGCAAAGACATCCCGAACACCGGTTCCAGCGACATGGTCAACGTGGCTCTCGTAGCCGCCGTTGTTTCCCTGGCTGCTGCTGGCGCTGTTGCGTTCCGCAAAGTGAAATAATCTGATCTCTCAGGTTCTTCACGCCAAAGCAAACTGAAAACCCCGCGGCTGCCTCCACAGCCGCGGGGTTTTTGTTTTGCCGTGCCGAATCTTTACGCGGGGCGCTCCTGCGCGGCGCTCCAGAGGAACTTGTAGCCCACGCCGCGCACCGTGATGATATGCTTGCCGAACCATCCGAGCTTGGCGCGCAGCGATTTGATGTGGCTGTCCACCGTGCGCTCGTCCCCCGCGTAGCCGGAATCCCAAGCGCGGTTTAATATCTGCATGCGGGAGAGCGCCAGGTTGGGGTTGCGCGCCAGATAGTAGAGCAGGTCGAATTCCCGCGGCGAAAGGGCCACCGTCTTTCCGTCGAGCTCGACGACGTGTTCCGCGAGGCTCAGGCGCAGTCCGTCGAAGCGCAGCTCCTTGGGCGGAAGCGCGTGCACCCGCTTGAGCAGCGCCTTGACGTGCGCGATGATGAGCGGATCGCTCGCGGGGCGGTGCAGGCAGTCGTCCGCGCCGTTCTCGAGCATTTCCAGCTCGGCGTGCTCGTCGCCCCCCTCGACCACCACGAGCACGGGCAGGTCGGTGGACGCCCGCAGCAGCTTGAGCTGCGCGACCCGGTCCCCCCGGTAGCCGGTGGTGTCGAAGACCAGCAGGCTGATCTTCTGGGCCTCCAGCTGGGCCAGCGCCTGCGCCACGCCGACGGCCGTCGCCACCTGCCAGCCCTCGTCGAAGATGCGCTGGGTCAGGCGGACCCGGTACTGCCGGAGGGTCTCGGTATAGCGCGGGTTCCCCTCGTCCATGACCAGTAAAATCAATGGTATCATGCTGGGCCTCCCTTCACGAAAAAAACAAAAATTCCCGGTCGAATCTCCATCAATCCATTACATAAGCTGCACAGAGCGCCTGTATAATAAAAGCAACCTGTAGTGGGACGGAGTGCCAGCCTGTCCTTTATGGGTCTCCTCCCGAGCGCCCCGTACCTTGGGGTTCTCGGAAAATCAGTTTTAACAGCAAAGACTCTCCAACAAAAACGCCGCCTGTAAGGGCGGCGTTTTTGTCTTCGCCGCGGAAATATTTTCCTTGGCGTTATTTTATCATTTGGAGTTCAACCCTCTGTTTGCTGGCGGGCCGGGAATATGAATTTTTCGTGAACGAAAGCGGGTTCCGTGCGGCGCTGCCGCACGGAACCCGTTCTTTTGGAAGCTCCGCCTATTTCCCGTAGCCGTTGAACCACGCGCGCTCCCCGAAGGGCTGCTTTTTCGCGGCAGGGGTCTCCCCTGCGGGAATCCCGACCGGCAGGTAGACCGCGACAGTCATGTCGTCCGGCACGCCGAGCAGGCGGCCCATCTCGCGGTCGGGGCCGCCGCGGATCTGCCCCTCGATCCACACCGAGGCGTAGCCCTTCGCGGTGATCGCCAGCAGGATGTTTTCCGCCGCCGCCGAATAGTCGTGCACATGGTAGGACACCCCGCTCGGCGAGGGGGTCTCCCTGGTGACGAGCAGGATCGCGGCGGGTGCGGTCAGCGCCCAGCTTTTCCCGTAGATCTCCGCGAGCTTTTTCACCAGCGCGGGGTCGTCGACGCCGATCAGGCGCGTCGTCTGCAGGTTGCAGCCCGACGGGGCGAGCGCCCCCGCCTCCAGCAGCTCCCGCAGATCCTCCCGCGGGATGGGCGTGGGCGCGAACGGCCCCCGGTAACTCCTGCGGGCCCGGATCGCTTCCATCAGTTCCATAGCCTTACCTCCTTCTCTTCCATGGGGCGGTCTGCCCCTTCCAATCGTGTGCGCGCCCGCTACCGGCGCCCCAGGACCTCCCGGCGGATGTAGGCGAAGGTGCGGTCCTCCCCCTCCTCCGCGAGCATCCCGAGCAGGCGTTCGAGCAGCGCGCGGGTGTTGGGGTGGATCAGGTAGTGGTCCCGGCTGGCCAGGTAGTAGTCCAGCGGGTCGCCGTCCCGGTACGCCTTGCCCCGGTAGGTCTTGCTGGCCGCGACCCGGTCGCAGAACATCTCCGCCACATAGTTGACCGGCATCTCCATGCCCGTCATCCGGTGGCCCGGGCCGGGATCGTAATCGATCCAGTATTCGAGGTGGTGCTTGTTGCGGCCCTTGTGGTGCAGCCATGCCGCGCTGTAGCCGCGCTCCTTCCGCTCGATCTCGTTGGGGCTGCGGTCCCCCTGGTAGTATTTTGCCCCGGCGGAAAACTCCACCGGCGAATATTTGGAGAGGTCGTGCAGCAGCCCCTGCCGGTAGAGCCCCACCCGGAAGCAGTGCTTCATCACCAGGAGCTTGTGGTGGTTGATTGTGCGCAGGTGGGAAAGCCATTTCATCCGCGCGCACCCCCGCCGCCGGGAAGCTCCCACCAGACGGAGCCGGGCAGCTCCCGGAAGCGGGAAAACCCGCACCGTCCAAGCACCCGCTGGGAGGCGGCGTTGTCCGGCTCCGTCTCGGCGGTCACCCGGTTTACCCCCGGCCGGGAGAGCGCCCAGCCGCAGAGCGCCTCCGCCGCCTCGGTCATATAACCGCGGCCCCGGTGGGCCTCCCCCAGCCCGTAGCCGAGTTCGACCGTGCCGGTCCCGTCGGGCGGCGCCTTGAAGTCCGCCGAGCCGACCACCACCCGGTCTTCCCGGCGCACCACCAGCCAGAAGGTGTGCCACAGCCAGTTGCACCCGTCCCGCCGGACGGCCTCCAGCTGCCCGCGCACGATCCCCCGGAGGGGCTCCTCCGTCATCGGCTCACCCTCGTAGACGCACCCGAGCGCCCGTTCAAGGGCGGGCACGTCCTCCGTCCACTGCTCCAGCTGCTCCGCGCGCAGCGGCAGCAGCAAAAGCCGCCCGGTCTCCAGTTGCAAAGCGCACCGCTTCCTTTCCTGTGGGTTCCCCTAGAGTATAGCACAAACCGGGGCGGCGGGCAAAGCCCGCCGCCCCGGTTTTCCCGTCTTCTATCCGGCCGCGCTCCATGCCCGCGCGAGCCGGTCGAACCGTTCCGCCATCACCCTGTGGTAGGGGCAGGAGGCCCCGCAGACGGCGCGCGCCCGGTCGACCCGGAAGATCACCGCGCGTGCCCCGTCAGGCCCCGCCGCCGGCCGCGCAGGCCCTTCCGCGAGGAAAAAATCCCCCGGCGCAAGGTTTGCGCACGCATCTTTGCCCGCCGCGCCGCCCTCGAGCAGGACGCCCGCGTGCGGGCGGCTCTCCCCCGGCGGCAGCAGCGGCTCCCCGGGCGGGCACGCCCGCTCCCGCGCGCCGATGCAGCCGAGCAGGTGGCGGGTCTCCTCCCCGGAAAAACCCGCAAAAAGCGGCGTCTCCGTGATCTCCAACGGGCGTTCCCCCTCTCTTTCACACCGGACGGTCACTCCATCCAGCGCTCTTCAAATTCATCGATCGGCATCGGCCTGGCGAAATAGTAGCCCTGCGCCATGTCGCAGCCCACCGCGCGCAGAAACTCGACGTCCTGCGCCGTCTCGACCCCCTCGCAGATGACCCGGAAGTTGAGGTCGACCGCCATCGAGATCATATGCCGCACCAGCGTGCGGTTGCGCTCGTTGAAGCCCCGGCCCTGCAAAAAGCCCTTGTCGAGCTTGAGGATGTTCGCCGGGATGGAGGGCAGCACGTTGAGGGAGGAATACCCCGCGCCGAAATCGTCGATCGACACGCCGAAACCCATCTCCATCAGCTTTTCCAGCAGGGAGCGCACCCGCCCCGCGTTCTGGAAGAGGGCGGTCTCGGTGAGCTCGAACTCGATCATCGCGGGCTCGATCCCCCACCGCCGGGTGAGCTCGAGGATCTTTTCCGCCTGGTTGGGGCTGTCCCCGTGGATGCGGGAGATGTTGACCGACAGCGGCACCAGCCGCTTGCCCGCGGCCTTCCACACGCTCATCCGCTCGAGCACCCGGTCGAGCACGTAGAGGTCGATGCGGGTGACGAAGCCGTTGCGTTCGAAGAAGGGGATGAACTCGTCGGGCGGGATGATGCTCCCGTCCTGCCGCCGCCAGCGCACCAGCGCCTCCGCGCCGACCATCCGCCCGTCCCGCAGGGCCACCTTGGGCTGGAGATAGACGACGAACTCCCGGTTTTCCAGCGCGTACTCCATCCGGTTGGCCATCTGCGCCTCGGCGGAGAGGCGGCGCTTCATCCCCTCCTCGAAGATCGCGCAGCCCCCCTTGTGGAAGCCCTTGATGCTTTTGCGCGCGATGTTGGCGTTGTCGATCGCCTCCACGAGGTCCCCCTGCGTGAGCGAGAGGGGGCAGACCCCCGACGCGACCATGACGTTGCTGCCCGGCAGCTTCTCCCGGACGCCGGCGTTGAACTCCTGGTCGATGCGGGAGATGTGCTTTTCGAGCTGGTCGAGCGACTCGTACCGGGTGAGGGAGATAAAGCTGTCGTTGCCCAGGCGGGCGGAGCAGACCGCGCCGCCCCGCTCGGTGATCGCGCGGGCAAAGTCGCGCAGCACCTCGTCGCCGGTGGTGAAGCCGTAGGCGTCGTTGATGTATTTGAAGTTGACGATGTCGGAATAGATGATGGCGCACCGGGACCGCGGGGAGGCCGCCAGATAGGCGGCGGCGCGCTCCTTGAAGCTGCCCAGCGAGAGCAGCCCGGTGAGCTCGTCGAAGTTGAGGGCGCGGTCGAGCCGGTACTGCGCCTCGGCGGCGGTGCGCCGCTTGAGGATGTAGGGGGGGACCGCCCGCGCGAACCCCAGCGTGAGCGCGATCTCCTGCCGGGTCCAGTCGTGCCTGCCGCCGCGGTCGCAGACGACCACGCAGCCGCTGAACGCCCCCTCGTCGTAAATGCCGCACTGGAGCAGCGCGCAGCGCCGGTCCGGGCGCACGCAGCCCGGCAGCATGGCCCCGTCCGGCTCTGTGTAGACCCCCTCCTCGAACCGCTGGAGGTAGCCGGGCCACTGGGAGAAGGAGAAAGCCTCCTCCGAGCTGATCGGCACCCGCCCGGTCCCCCGCTTCCACAGGTAGGTGGCCTGCAGGCGGTCCCCCTTGGGGGTGCGTTCCAGGATGCCCACGTCGGCGGCGCGGCAGTATTCCCCGATGCGGTCGAGCATCAGGTAGATCGCGCTGTCGATGTCCTTGCTGGAGCTCAGGATGCGCGGAAAGAGGTCGAGCATGCTCTCCATCTCGCCGTCCTGCCAGCGTACCTCGGGGCGGTCCATCTCGTAGAGGTTGAGCAGGCTCTCCTCCCCGTCCGCGCCGCGGCCGTCCGGCTCATAGGCCTCGGCGCGGTCCTTGCCGTGCCTTTTGGCGCGGTAGAGCGCGCGGTCCGCCTTGCGGAAGAGCTCCACGTAATGATCGCCGCACCGGGGGCAGTCCGCGACGCCGACGCTCGCCGTAATTTGCAGGTCGGTGAACTCGCCCGCGTAGATGCGCGAGACGCGCGCGACCAGCTCGCCGGCGATCCGCTCCCCCTCCGCGCGGGAGGCGCCCGGCAGGAACACGACGAATTCGTCCCCGCCGATCCGCCCGAGGATGTCCCCCGGACGCACCGTCTCCCGCATCGCCTTGGCGATATTGGTAAGCAGGACGTCCCCGAAGAGGTGCCCGAGGCGGTCGTTGACCGCCTTGAAATTGTCGATGTCCACCACGAAGAGGCTGCCGGCCCGCACGGGCGGGTCCTGCTCGAACCGCTCGTCGATCAGGCGCTGGACGACCGAGCGGTTGTAAAGCCCCGTCATCGGGTCGCGCTCGGCGGCATCCCGCAGGCGCAGGCGCTCCCGCTTTTCCCGGTCGATGTCCGCCGTGCGCCCGACCGTCCGCGCCGGGCGGCCGTCGGCGCCGCAGAGGGTGACCCCCTCCGCCCGGTGCCAGCGGTATTCCCCGCCGCCCGGCTGCCGCGCCCGGAACTCAAAGAGGATGTGCGGCTTTCCCTCCCGCAGCTCCCTTCGGAACTGCTCCAGCCGGGGGAGGTCCTCCGGGTGGACCGTGCCCTGCGCGTAGGCGCTGTCCGAAAACCCGGGCGTGCGCATCTGGTCGACCAGCACGCTGCGCACGCTGTAGGGAACGATCGCCTCGTCCTCCGCGGCGTTATACTCCCACAGCACCCCGTCGGACATCTGCGCCACCGCCTGGTAGCGCTCGTTTTCCAGCTCGAGCTTTTGCTCGAGCTGCCGTTTTTCCTCGTTGTCCAGGATCACGCACTGGATGACCGGCACGCCCTCCTCGGTGCTGCCGATCATCTTTCCGTAGGCGACCCTCCAGCGCCAGCTCCCGTCCTTCTGGCGGACGCGGTAGTCCGCCACCCCGGTCTGCCGGGTCCCGATCATCTCCCGGACCGCCGTTTCAAAGACGGCTTCGTCGTCCGGGTGCATCAGGCGGATGAAGAGGTCCCCCGCGAGCGCCCGGTACTCCTGGCGGGTGTAGCCGTTCAGGCGGTAGAACCCGTCGTTCGCGTAGAGGATGCGCCAGTCTTCACCGAATGAAAGCTGCACGACCCCGCCGGGGATCGTGTTGGTGATGTTCTCCAGGCGGGTCCTGGCGACCACCAGCTCGGTGACGTCGAGGAAGAGGCATTCGAGCCTCCGCTCCCCCTCCAGCTCCGCCAGGCCGCCGTTGAGGTAGAGCCACAGCTCGGTGCCGTCCGCGCGCTGGTAGCGGAACTCGGCCTCTCCCCGGCCCGGATTGTCCGGCTGCTCCCGCATCGCGCAGATCTGTCCGTACAACTGTGGGGACGCCGTTTTCAGCGAGCCCCCGCAGGAGGTCTCGAGATACTCCCGCGGGAATCCCGCCATATCAAAAAAGCCCTCGTCGGCATAGCGCACCGTCGTCCCGCCCGCAAGGGATAGGACGCACCTGCACAGCCGGCTGCTGCACCGTTTTTCAAGTTTCCCCTGAGCCATCTGTCAACGCCCTCTCTCGCGGGGTCCGTCATGGCGATCCGCGCATCCGGATCGCTCCGTCTGAAAATCCCTATTAAGTCAGTATAGCACATTTACCGAATCCTGCCAATTACATTTTCGACAAGAACTCCCTTTCCTGCGGGGAGCTTCGGCGGTTTTCCGCCCCGCCGGGCGCCTTGCGCGGCTTGAAAAATTCCCGCCGGCGGGGTACAATAGGAACAGAATCTGAACGAACGGACAGGAGGTCTTTATCATGGGTATTCTGGTGGACGCGAAGGGCAAGCTCTGCCCCATTCCGGTGGTGCTGGCAAAAAAGGAGATCGACGGGGGCGCGGCGGAATTTACCGTCGAGGCTGATAACGCGACGGCAGTGGAGAATCTCCAGCGGCTGGCGGACAGCCAGGGCTACCGCACCACAGTGCAGAGCGCGGACGGTGTCTTTTCGATCGACTTCACCAAGGCCCCCTGCGAGCAGGCCGGCGCGGACGCGCGGGACGCCGGACCCGCGGACCGCTCGTGGGCGGTCTTCGTCGGCCGGGAGACGGTGGGCGAGGGCGACCCCGAGTTGGGCGGCTCGCTCATGAAGATGTTTTTCTACACCCTCTCCCAGTCGGACGACCTGCCGGAGGCGGTGCTCTTCATGAACGGCGGGGTCAAGCTGCCCACCCTCAACGACCAGGTCGCCGGGCACCTGTGCGAGCTTGCCGGCAAAGGCGTGGACGTTCTCGTCTGCGGGACCTGCCTCAACTTCTACGGGATCGCCGACAAGCTCCAGGTCGGGACCGTGAGCAACATGTACGACATCGTCGAGCGGATGAAGCGCGCCGGAAAGGTCGTCTCCCTCTGATGGACTGCTGCGTGATCGTCTTTTCCTCCACGCACAGCGCGATGCGCGCGGAAAAGCATCTCACGGGGCGGTTCCCCGTCACGGTGATGCCCACGCCGCGCGCCGTCTCCGCCTCCTGCGGCATCTCGCTGCGCTTCCCGCCCGGGGACGCGGCGGGCGTGCGCGCGGCGATGGAGGAGCTTCCCGGCGAGCGCGGCTGCTGGGAGATCTACCGGCTGGCGCCCGATGGGAAGGCCGACCCAATCGTGCCCGCATAATCAAAACGATTGTTCATGTTCCCCATAAGGGACCGGGACAATCGTTTTTATTTTTGTGTAAACTGTTGCATTCGGCTGCGGTTTGCGCTACAATGGGTCTACCAAAAAACAGGGGCATCCCTGCGCAAAAGGGGGGCTTTCCATGCTCGAACGGGTGGAACAGGTCAGCACCGCCGCCGAGATCGTTCTCTCGCTGGCGCTCATGCTGTTCGCGGGCTTTTTTGTCACGCGTCTTACCAAACGGCTGCGATTGCCCAACGTCACCGGCTACATCCTCGCGGGCATCCTGATCGGCCCCTGGGCGCTCCGGCTGATCCCGGTCTCCGTCATCCGGCACATGGACTTCGTCAACGACGTGGCGCTCGCCTTCATCGCCTTCGGCGTGGGGCGCTACTTCAAGCTCTCCGCCCTCAAAAAGAGCGGGGCCAAGGTCATTGCCATCACCCTCGCGGAATCGCTCGTCGCGGCCGCCGCCGTCACCCTCACGATGATCTTTATCTTCCGCCTGCCGGTGCCCTTCTCGCTGCTGCTCGGCGCGATCGGCTGCGCCACAGCGCCCGCCTCCACCATCATGACCATCCGGCAGTACCATGCGAAGGGGCCGTTCGTCAACATCATCCTCCAGGTGGTCGCGCTCGACGACGCCGTCTCCCTCATCGCCTTCAGCGTCTGCACCGTCGTCGTGCAGAACCTCAACGACAGCCGCGCCATGGACTTCGGCCTCGTGCTGCGCCCGCTCTTCCTCAACCTCGCGGCGCTCGCGGTGGGCGTCCTGGGCGGCTGGCTCCTCAGCCGGCTCATCACCGAGGGCCGCTCGCAGGACCACCGGCTGGTGCTCGTCGTGGCGATCATCCTCGGCGTGTCGGGGGTGTGCACCCTCTTCGACGTCTCCCCGCTGCTCTCCTGCATGGCCTGCGGCACCGCCTACTGCAACATCAGCGGCAGCAAAAAGCTCTTTAAGCAGCTCAACGCCTTCGCGCCGCCCGTGCTGCTCCTCTTCTTTGTGCTCTCGGGCATGCGGCTCAACGTGCCCGCGCTGGCGGGCGCGGGCATCATCGGCGTGGGCTACTTCATCGTGCGCATCGCGGGCAAATACGCGGGCGCCTTCCTCGGCGCGGCGGCGGCCAAATGCGACGCCGCCACCCGCAACTATCTCGGCCTCGCGCTCATCCCGCAGGCCGGGGTATCGATCGGCCTCGCCGTGCTCGGCCAGCGGATGCTCCCGCCCGAGATGGGCACCCTGCTCTCGACCATCATCCTCTCCTCCGCGGTGCTCTATGAGATGATCGGCCCCGCCTCCGCCAAAGTCTCGATGGTTCTCGCGGGCGTGATCTCCAAAAAGCCCGATCCCTCCGCCGCAGAACCCGTCGTCGAGCCCAACTCGCCCACGGATTAGAAGTTCCGGACGAGCGTTACGGCTTTCTTGTAAGGCTTTCTTGAAAGAAAGCCTTGGCAAAGAACTTTTATCAGGCTGGCCGCCGCCCCACGCCGTAGACGCTGTCCGTGTTCAATGCTTAAACCTTTCGCCCGCCTTTTCAAAAAGGCGGCGGGTGAGAAAAGCCCCGGCGTTCCTGGCGGAACGCCGGGGCTTTTCGAGGGCGGGGCCCTTCGGCGAACGCTTCTCTGCGCCGCTTTCTTCACGAAAGAAAGCGGCGCGCGGGGTGGGCTTGCCCGCGCGAAGCGCGGGAGCGGGCCGCCGCGAGGCGGCGGAACCGCCCGCCGTCCCATGGGGACGGCGCAAGCCCGCCCCGCGCCCGCGCCTTCCTCCGCGCGAAACCCCCCGGGACCGCCGATGGCGGCCCCGGGGGCGTCTGTGTCCGGCTTTGCGGCGGGTTCAGCCCTGCGCGGCCTTCCACTCGCGGTATTCGTCGTAGGAGCCCATCCGGTCGGTGATCGTGCCGTCCATGTGGATCTCGATGATCCGGTTGGCGATCGTCTCGATGAACTGGTGGTCCTGCGAGGTAAAGAGCAGGTTTCCGGGATAGTCGGCGAGTCCGTTGTTGACCGCCGTGATCGACTCGAGGTCGAGGTGGTTGGTGGGCTGGTCGAGCAGCAGGACGTTCGCGCCGGTGAGCATCATGCGGGAGAGCATGCAGCGCACTTTTTCGCCGCCCGACAGCACCTTGACGGGCTTGTAGACGTCGTCGCCCGAAAAGAGCATCCGCCCGAGGAAGCCGCGCATGAAGGTCTCCTTGTCGTCGGGGGAGAACTGCGCGAACCACTGGAGCATATTGAGGTCGCATCCGTCAAAGAAGGCGGAGTTGTCCTTGGGGAAATAGGCCTGCGAGGTGGTCTGGCCCCATTTGAAGCTGCCCTCGTCCGGCTCGAGCTCCTCCATCAGGATGCGCAGCAGGGCGGTCTGGCCCTGCTCATTTTCCCCGACAAAGGCGATCTTGTCCCCTTTGTTGACGACAAAGCTCACCCGGTCGAGCACCTTGACCCCGTCGATCGTCTTGGAGAGGTCCCTCACCTCGAGGATATCCTTGCCCGCCTCGCGGTCGGGCTTGAAGTTGACCCACGGGTAACGGCGGGAGGAGGCGGGCATCTCGTCGACGGTCAGCTTGTCGAGCAGCTTGCGGCGGGAGGTGGCCTGCTTGGATTTGGATTTGTTGGCCGAGAACCGCTGGATGAAGCTCTGCAAATCCTTGATCTGGTCCTCGCGGCGCTTGTTCTGGTCCTTCATGATCTGCTGCATCAGCTTGCTCGACTCATACCAGAAATCGTAGTTGCCCACATACATCCGCACCTTGTTGAAATCGATGTCGACGATGTGGGTGCAGACGGTATTGAGGAAGTGCCGGTCATGCGACACGACGATCAGTGTGCCGGGGAAATCGAGCAGGAAATCCTCCAGCCAGTCGATCGATTTGATGTCGAGGTTGTTGGTGGGCTCGTCGAGCAGGAGGATGTCCGGCTGGCCGAAGAGCGCCTGCGCGAGCAGGACCTTGACCTTGTCGCCGCCCTTTAATTCCTCCATGGGCAGGCCGTACATGTCGGGCGAAATGCCCAGGCCCGACAGGATGCGGCCGGAATCGGTCTCGGCGTCCCAGCCGTTCATCTCGGCGAACTCCCCCTCGAGCTCGGCGGCGCGCGCGCCGTCCTCCTCCGAGAAATCGGGCTTCTCATAGAGGGCGTCCTTCTCCTTCATGACCTCATAGAGGTGGGCGTTGCCCATAATCACGGTATCGATGACCGGATACTGGTCATACTGAAATTGATCCTGCTTGAGCACCGACATGCGGCAGCCCTTCTGGATGGCAATCTCGCCGGTGGTCGGCTCGAGCTCCCCCGAAAGGATGCGCAGGAAAGTGGATTTGCCGGCGCCGTTCGCGCCGATGATGCCGTAGCAGTTGCCCGGCAGAAACTTGAGGTCCGCGTTCGCAAAGAGCTTGGTCCCGCCGAACGTCAGGCTGACATTGCTGACTGTAATCATCTGAAACCACCTAACAAATCTTACAAAAATATTGTCTGTTGTTTGTCACCTGTTCAGTATAGCATGGTTTCCCGATTCGTCAACCGTTCCCGCCCGTTTTTCCCGGATTTTCGGGGCATTCGGCCGCTTTCCCTTTCCTTCCGGTGCGAAAAGGTGTATACTGGCCTTACCATCACTCTGAGCGGCAAAGGAGCGTTCCTTTATGAATATTCTGATCGTCGGATGCGGCAAGGTCGGGTCGCAGCTCTCCAACGTGCTTTCCCGCATGGGCCACGACGTCGCGGTCATTGACCAGAATCCCGCGCATTTTTCCTCCCTCGCGGACGACTTTTCCGGTTACAACGTCACCGGCGTGCCCATCGACCAGGACGTTTTGCGGCGCGGCGGCATCGAAAACTGCGACGCGCTTGCCGCCGTCACCGACGACGACAATATGAACGTCATGGTCTGCCAGCTCGCGAGCGAAATTTTTAAAGTTCCCCGCGTGCTTGCGCGCGTCTACGACCCCCGGCGCGGCAACGTCTTCTCCCACTTCGGGCTGCACACCGTCTGCCCCACCAACATCTCGGTTGACGCGATCTATTCGATGCTCACCGGCCGCGACCAGGTCAAGAACGTCTATCTCGACTCCGCGACCGTCTCCTTCGATGCGGACGAACCCGACGCCAAGGAGATCGGGCTTACCCTCGGCGAGCTCGTCCTGCGCAACAACGCCAAGCAGGGGCTTTTCGGCCTGCTGCACGCCGACGGCAACCTCACCCTCGCGCACCCGAATTCCAACGAGGAGGTCGGTCCCGACGACCGCCTCCTCTATGCCAAAGTGATCGATTAATTTTGCCGCTCGGGGAGCGGAGGAGTATGTCGGTGGTCGGCCGACGGCGGTCCTTAGACTTACCGCTCATCGAGCGGCGGAGGTTGTCGGTAGACGACCGACAGCGAGTTCCTTTCTTGCTTGCCCAAGAAAGGAACCAAAGAAGGGCACGAGGGGCTTAGGCGGCCTGCCCGGGCTGCGCCCGGAGCGCGCTAC